>NZ_JAOARI010000031.1 GCF_025210605.1 Halodesulfovibrio sp.
ATATTACTTTGAGCCAAGTGAAAGAGGCGGTTGCTTTAATAAACAACCGCCCCAAAAAGAAACTAGGTTTCAGGACAACCATCGAGTTTTTAACTGAACTCGGAATATATCAACTGTTAAGTTTGACGTGACAATCTGCGCGAGAAAGGTTCTTAAAGCCCGCGGCAGCGTCGTCGAAGACACCAAGCTTCTATCAATAACTGCATAGCATAGAAGCTATTTACCCTGTTCCTCGAAAGCTTTTTTGATGGACTCTGAAAACGGAGGACGCAGCACGCCGACTTCGGTCACAATTCCTGCGATAAGCTCGTTTGGAGTCGGGTCAAAAGCAAAGTTAAATACAGGAACATCATCTGGTGTAATTTGAGTATCGCCTACATGCGTTACTTCCAATGGGGTGCGGTCTTCAATCGGGGTAGAATCTCCATCAGGCATATTTCTATCGATGGTAGATAATGGTGCTGCCACATAGAAAGGAACATTGTGTGCTTTCGCGAGTAATGCGACAGAGTAGGTACCAATTTTGTTTACAGCATCGCCATTTGCAGCAACACGGTCTGCGCCGACGACAACTTTATCTACCATTCCACGACGCATAAGAAGTCCACAAGCGTTGTCGCATGCTACGGAAACCGGAATGCCGTCCTCTTTAAGCTCATAGGCTGTCAGACGTGCGCCTTGCAGGAACGGACGGGTTTCGTTTGCGATAACAGAGATGTCTTTTTTACCTGCATCCACTGCACCACGCACAACTCCAAGTGCTGTGCCGTATCCAGCTGTTGCCAGCGCGCCTGCGTTACAGTGCGTCATAACAGTGTCGCCGTCGTCAATTACGGTTGCACCGTGCACTCCAATAAGCTTGCAAATTTCAATATCTTCTTTGTGGATTACTTTTGCTTCTTCAAGCCAGATGTCCATCAGTGCTTCAATGGTTTCTGCCTGAGAAGATTCCCATAGAGCTTTCATACGTTCTACGCCCCAACGTAAGTTAACTGCGGTAGGACGAGCTTCTGCAATTTCTTCTAATTTAGCATCAAGATCTTTTTTCCAATTTTCGCTGCCAGAAACTTCTTTTGCCGCAATCCAGCAGCCATACGCAGCTGTAACTCCAATTGCCGGAGCACCACGTACAACCATTGTTTGCAGGGCGTAAATAATATGTTCCACAGTCTGGCAACAGTAATCATCTTCGCGTGTTGGAAGATAACGCTGGTCAAGCAGTACAAGTGCTGCATCTTCATCAGAAAATCGGATATGACGTTCCATTTTATTCTCTCTATGGGTTTAGAAAACGCTTCGATATGTCGATAAAAAACCAAGGCGTAGTGCTAACTGCAATTTTTCGAGACAGTTAATGTGGATTGTACCGTGCCTGAATTTCCTAACAATCATGTAGTCTGCACAATTCACTTTAATGCCGCATGTTGTGAGGGCAGTAGCATATGCATATTCTTTATCTCGGTTTCTACCGTGCCGCATGGATGTCTAGGTAACAACGCAAAGAAACGCATCCTGTGAATAAAAATTACAGCCGAACAGATACCCTGTTGTTCTACTCTGAGCAAGGTAGTGCACCGCTTGCCCCATAGGGCACTTCAGGCTATTACACGTGGTAGAGAGGGTTAAGATTAACTATGATAGTAAACTTTAGAGGTTAATATGAGAGCGCTCAGGGATCTAGTTCTCTCTTTGTTTCTGCCTATTGCCGTGCTTGGTGGAACATATTTTATTTCAATGAATCAGCATGTTATTCCGCATTCTGTGGTACCTATTCTGCCATCGTTACCGTTTGTTATTGCGATTAGCGGTGGTGCAATGGCGTGGAAGTTCAAGCGCAGTAAAGCAGTCTTTTTGCTGATACTGATTGCCCTTGCATGCTGGCTTATTACCTTACATTTGCCTGGGATGAGTAGCACCGGAATGCGTTTGCGGCAGGCATATGGACTTTCTGCCCTGCTATTGCCGTTAAATCTGGCTATTTTTGCCTACTGTGAAGACAGGGGAGTTTTCACTTTCTGGGGGGCTCTTTCTGCACTGTTTATCGCTGCACAAGCCGCTGTTGTTGCCGCTGTTCTAGAGCCTGCGCAAGGCAGTGACTTCATAGCTTGGGTACATGCTATAGCAATGCCGCTGGACAGGCATGATCTTTTGCCTGCATGGGCAAGCAGCTGGACATTTTTACCGCAGCCAGTGCTTATTGTAGCAGGCAGCGTATTATTCCTTTTATGCCTGTTTATGATAATTAATCGCGGTAAACGTGACAGCACGTACGTTACGTTAATTACGAGCTGCATAGCGGTTCTTGCAGCGTATCATTATGTGGCTGTTCCTAATGTCAGTGCATTGTTCTTCATGGCAACCGCTTTTATTATTACGCTTTCCTTATTTCAGGACTCATATTTCATGGCGTATGTGGACGAACTGACAGAGTTACCGTCTAGACGTGCGCTTAATGCAGACTTTAAAAAGCTTGGTCGTAAATATGCCCTTGCAATGGTTGATATCGACCATTTCAAGAAATTTAACGACACATACGGGCATGATATCGGCGATGATGTGCTTCGCATGGTAGCTGGTCACCTTTCCAGAGTGACAGGTGGAGGCACAGCCTATCGATATGGTGGTGAAGAATTTACCATTGTTTTCCCAAAGGGTGTTGCCAAGGAAGTTGAATCACACCTAGATGATTTACGCCAACGGATAGCTCGAACAGACTTTCATATCCGTAGTGGCAAACGTGCACCAAAAAAGAAAAATGTACGTAAGGGCGCTGTAAACGTCACAATCTCCATTGGTATTGCAGAACGCACAGATGGAGCACAGTCACCTATGGATGTGGTAAAGCTTGCAGATAAAGCGCTCTACAAAGCAAAAGGAGCAGGGCGTAATATTGTGAAAATTGCAAGTGCGCCACGCAATTCTCGATCAAAAGAGAAATCTTCGAAGCGTAATTTTCGTAAATAAAAATTGTTGGCTTTCGCTTACAAGCCGTTAGCGAGGTTCAGATGCAAAGGCTTGCCGTAGTTTTTTGTCTTCGACGACGCTGCCGCGGGCTTTAAGAACCTTTCTCGAAGAAAGGTTCTTAAAAATCTCCAAAGACTTTTATTAGCGAGATCAGCACGTTTTTTCCGCTCTCTCGCGGCTTAAGCGACACGACCTTTTTCGTATCCGTGTGCGCTTCTTTCATACTAAGTTCTTTTGATGGGAACTTAATTAAGAGTTGAATAGTACAAACAAAAAGGCTGTCCTGCATGTGTAGGACAGCCTTTTTGTTTAAATTAAGTTACGCTAAGCCGTGCAAAGACATATCCAACGGGATACCCTCGCATAATAAAAAGTTTTGAAGGGGGTCTGGGGGAAACTTTGCAAAAGTTTCAGCCCAGCCGCCGGAGGCAACAATCCCTCGGAGAGTCGCCGAAGGCTTTTAAGAACAGCCTTCGAAGACACGTCCCCTCACTGCATTTTTATGCATCAGCTTTTAGTTGTTCAATAACGGCATCTAAGTTTTCTGCTTGGGCTACAAGCTCTTTTGTGTTCGAAGCAGATATATCGACGAGATTTGTATTTTCTTTTGCGATGAGATCAATTTCTTCAACGCTCCTAGTGATCTCTTCAGAAGCTGCTGATTGTTGCTCTGCGGCAGCTGCAATTGATTGTACCTGCTCTGCTGCTGATTCAACAGCAACAACGATATCTCTAAGTACCTCGCCGGATTTACCTGAAAGGGTTTGCACAGAATTAACAGCTTCGAGGGTTTCATCCATTCCTTGAGCATTGAGCTTGGCAAGGTCTTGTATTGTTTTAATGTTGCTGCTTACTTCATGGGTCGCGTTCATAGTTTTTTCTGCAAGCTTACGCACTTCATCTGCAACAACGGCAAAGCCTCTTCCTGCATCACCTGCACGCGCAGCTTCAATAGCCGCATTCAAAGCCAACAAGTTGGTTTGGTCTGCAATGTCATTAATGACGTTAATGATATCACCAATGGACTCTGATTGAGCATCGAGCGTGTTCATGTTGCCTTTCAACTCTACACTGCGTGAATGTAATTGTGTGATAGCAGCAACGGTTTCTGTAACGACATCCTCACCGTGTTGTGCCATTTCGCGGGAACGCTCTGCATCTGATGATGCTTCGCTCGCATTTCTGGCTACTTCCAGCACGGTTGCGTTCATTTCTTCCATAGCTGTTGCGGCATCACTAATGCGTGTCATTTGGGAGTTTGTGCCTTGCAGAATATTTGAATTCTGTGTGAACAGTGACCCGATTTCGTCATTCATGCTGTGAACAAAACCTTCTAATTGAGACGCTGCTGTAAGGATGCCGTCGCGTGTGGCAACTTCGGCTTGTGCCCGCGCATCTTCAGCCTGCTCTGCTGCTTGGTGTGCTTTGCGAGCTTGCTGTTGAGCTTCAGCCTCTTTTTCTTCCATTTCTTTTTTATCAAGCCTGAAGGTTGCAACCATTTGAGTCAGTGATTGCTGTAAATTGGTTATTTCATCGCGTCCATCGATGGAAATAGGGACATCAAGATTGCCGGATGCTACTTGCTGAGCTGCATCTGTCGCATCTGAAAGAGGGCGCAGGATGCTGCGTGAAATCATAAGGCACAGTGCAATGATGAAGACAAAAATAACGGAAAAAAGAATAATTTTTTCTAAGAAAGCATCATCTGTCATTGCTGTGATTGTGCTATTGATGCCCTCTCCTTTCGCTTCAATGCTATCAATATAAACACCTGTTCCGATGATATACCCCGTGTTACCTATCATGGTTGCGTAGCTGATTTTAGGCTGGTTTCCCATACCGGGTTTTTCAAAGATATATTCTACAAAACCGCCACCAGACTGTGCCTTAAATGCCAGTTGTTTGAGAAACTGAACACCATTGGAGTCCCTCAGGCTCTCAATATTTTCACCAACTCGTGATGGTGTTGGCGGAAATGCTACCAGCTTGTTGTCTTTGTAGATGAAGAAATAGCCAGAATTGTCCTGTTCGTATCGCAGGTTGTGTACTGCATTTTGTAGTGCTGCGTGTTGTTCGGCTACTGGTAATTGACTAATCTTTTTATTTAATAAATGAGCCAGAGTTGTAGTAGCAAGCTTAATTGAATTTTGACGCCCTTCAAACATTTCATTTTTAGCTGTTGCTACTGAATAATCTTTGATTTGCTGTGTAGTAAAATAGAAAAGAGAAAAAGCACCGAGAATGCACAGCATATTAATGAGCAGTAATGATAATATTCTGCACTGAATAGTAAACCTGCGTAACATAAACCCCTCCATGATACGCGCCGTTTACAAACGGCAAGTTAGTGTTATGTGAAAATTCCTAGGTTCGTATGTTCAGCCCCCTACTAATAGTAAGAGAAACTATTAGCGTTAATAGTCTTGTACATGTTCTTTCAGAAAGGTCAATAAGTTTCCGTAATTTTAGCCAAAAATGTTCACTACATTATTTTTAGAGAACAGCACAATGAGAAATAAAAGTATCTGTTAAAGGCACATTCTTTTTTTACAAAAAAACACGCCATTTTTTTCAAAATGGCGTGTTGATGTAAGGGGAATATAACGTTTTAAAAGACAAAGTTAGTCAAACTGTTAGGAGCGGATCATGTGTAGAACAAAACAAGGAGAGGTAACGTATAGAGTGACTATAGTTGAGAGGTGGCTACAAGCAGCCAACCTGTAGCAATAATGATGGTACCAGCAAGGACTGAAAAAGAAGTGTGCAAGATAGATATCGCTGTTGAGCTTCTTCCTGCAACATGCATAAGAATTTTTCGTGAATGGATACTAAAAAAGCCGAATAGTGACGTTGTAATGCCCATGCCCATGGTAAAGAACAACGTTCCCAACAGTCCAGTTGTCAGCAGATTAAGACTAAGCGCGAACGACAGCAGTAACGCTGCGCCGGGGCACGGTACTAGACCGGAAATTACAGCAACAGTGACAATTCCTTTGGTGTTGGCTTCCTTGGGCGCGTGTTTTTTGTTGTTGCGGGGCAGTACTTCGTATAGCGCATGAAGCAAAATAAAAATGCCTAGCCCAATAATAAGGTAATAACTTGTGGTCTGAAGTGGGGCACTGGCAGAACTGAGCGCTCGGCTTCCTTTTAAATTTAATAGAAAATATGCACCCAGTACTACAATGATAGCAGATAGAGTGTGCACGGCAGTCAGCAGGTGCCCCATGATAACACCTTTGAGCATCGTTCCTTTTCGACCAAGAAAATACGAAAAAACAATCGATTTTCCATGTCCCGGTCCTAATGCGTGGATGATTCCATAGAGAAAAGAAAAAAGTAAGAACGCCCAAAATGCTTCGCCATTAGGGTGTTTTTTTATTTCACGCCCCAGCAATGTCATTTTTGCCCGCATAGTACGTTGGGCAAGATTCACCTTGCGTAATATTTGTGAATACTGAAGCGCAAAAAAACCGGCTTTATGCTGCACCGGCGCACTTTGCTCAATACTTTTGGAAGCTCCGTGTTTTCCGCCTGTAAATGGACTTCCCTGCGCGATTGAGAGCATGCACAGCACAAGTAGAATGGCGAGTAAGATTTTTCGCATGATTAAAACTCGAACGTCACTGCGGTAGGGATAATTTGCCCCTGATAGAATGCAAGTTCAGGCGCATCATCAATGGAAAGCTGGAGATTAGTATTTCCGTTAACTGAAACAGCCTCAAGCGCGGTATAAAAATCAGTATAATATGATGGATCAAAAATGGCGATTTGCATTTTTTGTGGAGCTGCTTTTTGGGCAATACCAACCGGTATGGTCATTTTATACGTAAGAATTCCGTCTGCAAAGCTAGCAGTAAAATTATTGAGCTTTGCAAAATGGATACGTTTTCCGTCAAGCGTTACGTGCACAAAAAAACTTTGTTCTGACAGATATCCTTCAATGTCTGGGCGCTGTTTCTTCCACTCTGCTTTACTCAACGTGCCGTCAGCATTTGTATCTAGATCAATTAAAAACATGTCACTGGACATTTCATCAAACGTCCAGATCACATCAATGGCAGCGAGATCGTTTTTTTCAAAGCGAAGTTTGAGTGCGCTGTCCACGAACACATGTGGGTGTGCCTGTGCAACACGCGGAACGGATATACTAAAACAAAGACAAAAAATAATGAGCAAGGAAATGGTTGTTCTCATTTTATGACCGCTTGTAAAAGTTTGAAATGGCAGCTGTGTGGCGGTGCCATACGGAAATTGGGTTGGTATTAGGTGTCGTGCAAGCACCGTATACCAACGAGGAGAGATGAAAAAAAGCATTTTTCTAGTTGACATTGAAAATCGTTTTCAATTAAGAAGAGGGTAACGAAGAGGCCGGAATACATTTTTGGAGGCGTTATGTGCGCAACGTTAATTGGTGGAATGGATAGATTGAAGCGAGACTACATAAACACGGCAAAAAGTCAGGGCGTGAAATTGAAGGTGTTTACCGGAAAAGAAAACGCCATTGCCGGAAAAATGGGTAGCCCGGATATGGTTATTCTATTCACTAACAAAGTTTCGCACGCTGCCCGTAGAGAAGTTGTGCAATATGCCAAGTCGAAAGATATTCCGGTTCATATGGCTCATTCCTGTGGTGTTTCGACATTGAAGCAGGTTTTACGATAATAGGGGGTACAATATGTGTGCTGCAAAAGAAATTGGTGCGCTTAGCAAAGCAGGTATGGCGGCAATGGCTGAAGGAAACTACATGAATGCAGAATTTATGATGCATCAAGCCATCCGTAGAGCAGAGCATCTTGGTGTAGATACCTACACAGCAAAGCTCAAAAATAACTTCGGAATAATTCTTAACTTGCAAGGCAAAAAGCAGGAAGCAGCAACTTATTTTGGCGAAGCACTCACTACAATTACCCGAACTATCGGAACCGAAAATAAGCTTTACCGCGTTATTGAAGCAAACTTGCATGATGCCCAAGTGACACAAGCATAGCCCTCAACTGAGACTTAGTGCACAACACAACGATTTTTCTACTCAGTTAGTTTTATTATCTAGATTTTTTAAAAGGGAATACAGTAAGGTAATGGAATGACCTTTATCCTCCTTACAGACATATGGGCAAGTTCGAAAAGACGGTAGCAGAATTGCTACCGTCTTTTTGATTGCGGGGAGCAACATCGGTCATGCGCTGGCTGAACCAACGTAGACAACGGACTGTCTTTTACGAAAATAGTCCGTTGATTTTTAGTACAGGTATAGAACTATGACTTTTTTCTAAGAGCTTACATGCTCTCTTGTAAGCAAGGTCTGCGATATCTATTTAGCGGGAAAGGCTATAGTTGGTGTGCAATGAATAGAGCAACAGAACTTACTCTTCCCGTAACTCTCGTTTCATTAATTCACGCCATGCTGCCTGCGGGTCTTTTCCATCATGGATAATGGCATGCATGGTAGATGTAATTGGAAGTTCAATTTGCAGGCGTTGAGCCAGTCTGTGTACTGCGGTAGTGGTTTTCACCCCTTCTGCCACCTGATGCATTTCTTCCATAATTTGGGACAGCGTTTTGCCTTGTCCAAGCTTTAGTCCGACTTGACGGTTTCGGGACAGGTCTCCCGTACACGTTAAAACAAGATCACCCATTCCCGAAAGCCCCATAAATGTTTCTGCCTTAGCCCCCATAGCAACACCAAGACGGGACATTTCTGCAAGCCCTCGAGTAATTAAGGCGGCGCGGGCATTGGAGCCAAACCGTAAACCGTCAGACATACCTGCTGCAATGGCGATAACATTTTTAAATGCTCCACCAAGCTCCACCCCAAGAACATCAGTAGAAGAGTAGGCACGGAAGTTTTCGTTGGAAAACATTTCGCGCAGTTCTTTTCCGCACCGTTGATCGCAACAGCCGAGAACAACTGCTGTCGGCATACCGCGTACAACTTCTGCTGCGAATGAAGGGCCTGAAAGCATGGCGAAGATTGGCTCTTTGTGCCCCAGTTCTTCTGTAACTACTTCTGAAACAGTTTTTCCGGTTTCAAGCTCAAGCCCTTTGTTGGAACAGATAATTGTTGTTCCTTTTTCAATCAATGGTTCGTGTTTTTTTAAGGTGTCACGGAAAACCTGACATGGAACAGAAAAAAGGATGTGACGCACGTTGGTTAAAGCTGTCTGTGCGTTTGTGGTTGCAGTAATGTTGGTGTGGAGCGGCACATTTGGTAAGTATTTAGCGTTTTCCCGTGTGCTGTTGATTGCGTCTGCCTGCTTCTCATCGCGCACAAGTAGTGGTACTTCGTATCCCTTTTCAGCAAGCAGTTGAGCTAGAGCTGTTCCCCAGCTTCCACCGCCGATAACGGTAACTTTCATGTAATACTCCAGAAATCGAAAATGAGAGTCTTTAATAAGAAAATGTATACGGTTACATTTTTCTTTCTGGTTTCATGTATCGTATCGTCAGCCAAGGTACAAGGCTATTCTTTATGTGTCTGGTGCTGGTTCTATGTAATTTGTGTCCGATGGATGACATACCGGAGCGGAATGTCTGATACCTTAGTGAAATAGTATCAACGTAAAAATGACAATTCCATATAATGCTGTAGTGTTGAAGGCATGCTTTTGAAGAATGATTAGCGGTTGCAACACGCGGTGCGAACAGGTATCAACACTGGGTGAAATCAAAAAGGAATGTGAGGATGTACCATGGCGAAAACCGAGTTTACGGAAATCGAAAAAAAGATTTTGCACATTGTGCAAGCCAATCTTCCAGATAGTGCTACGCCTTACGCAGATATTGCGGAAGAAGTAGGCACAGACGAACAAACTGTTCTTAATTTGCTTCAGCTCATGAAAGATGAAGGCACAATCCGCCGTTTTGGTGCTAGCTTGAAGCACCAGAAAGCAGGGTTTAATCATAATGCAATGGTTGCATGGAAAGTCGATGAAGATGTTATCGACGAGATCGGTAAAATTGCTGCGAAACATCAGCTTATTTCTCATTGCTACCATCGTCCTTCCACTCATCCGGAGTGGCAGTACAACCTTTTCACAATGATTCATGGTCGCCATGAAGACGAATATATGGAAG
Organism: Halodesulfovibrio sp.; assembly: GCF_025210605.1. Taxonomy (NCBI): domain Bacteria; kingdom Pseudomonadati; phylum Thermodesulfobacteriota; class Desulfovibrionia; order Desulfovibrionales; family Desulfovibrionaceae; genus Halodesulfovibrio; species Halodesulfovibrio sp. The sequence continues at coordinate 10,039 of NZ_JAOARI010000031.1, forward strand.
TTGTTGAAGAGCTTCGCAGGACTACCGAGCTGGACGAATACGCAGTGCTCACGTCCTTGAAAGAGCTTAAAAAAATTTCTATGACATATTTTTAAATCAGATTGCTGACCGCGTTACCTCTTTCTGTTTAAAACACCCAGTTGTGCAGATTGCTAAGGTCTTTTGGGCTTTCAACAGACTGCCAAAGAGACAGGCTGCCTCGCACTTGAAGCTGCCCCGTTTTGCTTGAAAGAGTGTCCGTTTTCTGAGTTTTTATCAGCAGAGTCAGTGCTAGTGCGCTGAGGTTGCTTTTTATTTTATATTATCCAAGAGGGAGAACCGTATGGAACGCTCCAGTGAATTATATGCACGTGCAAAAGACCTTATGCCGGGTGGTGTAAACAGTCCTATCCGTGCTTGTCTCAGCGTTGAATGTGAGCCGCTTTTTATTAAAAAAGGTGACGGTGCAATGCTGACCACCGAAGATGGCAAAACTTACATTGATTACGTTGAAGGCTGGGGACCTATGCTTCTCGGGCACGCGCATCCTGATGTGACTAAAGCCATTCAGGAAGCCGCTGCAAACAGCTCTTGCTTCGGTGCACCATGTCTTGCAGAAGTCGAGCTTGCTGAGATGATCGTTGATGCAATGCCGGGTGTAGACATGGTTCGCATGGTAAGCTCCGGTACTGAAGCAACAATGACAGCACTGCGTCTTGCTCGCGGGTACACTGGTCGTAACAAGTTTATCAAATTTACTGGTAACTACCACGGTCACGGTGACCCATTCCTTGCTGCTGCCGGTTCTGGCTTTGCTGACCTCGCAATTCCGGGTACACCAGGTGTTCCTTCCGGTACTGTTCAGGATACTCTGCTTGTTCCGTACAACGACCTTGAGGCTGTGCGTAAACAGTTTGAAGCAAACGGCGATGAAATTGCCTGCATTATCGTGGAACCTACAGCAGGTAACATGGGACTTGTTCCTCCAGCAGAAGGTTTCCTTGAAGGACTTCGCCAGCTGTGTGACCAGTACGGTGCGCTTCTTATTTTTGATGAAGTTATTACTGGCTTCCGTCTTTCATACGGTGGTGCTCAGAAACGTTTCGGCGTTACTCCTGATCTTACTACCCTTGGTAAAGTTATCGGCGGCGGTATGCCTGTTGGTGCATACGGCGGTAAGCGTGAAATTATGGATCGCGTAGCACCTACCGGTAATATTTTCCAAGCTGGTACGAACTCCGGTAACCCTGTTGTTATGGCTGCCGGTATTGCTACTCTTAAAGTTCTTCGTGATGCAGATTACGACGCACTCGAAGCCCGCGTAGCAGCATTCGCAAAAGAATTGCACGCAACCATCGCTTCTAAAGGTGTGGATGTAACGTACAATACTATCGCTTCCATGTTCACAATGTTCTTCACTGCTGAAAAAGTGACACATTTCGATCAAGCAAAAGCTTGTAACGCAAAAATGTATGCTTCTTTCTACCAGCAGATGCGTGCTCAGGGTGTATACCTTGCTTCCCTCGGTCTTGAGGCTGCTATGGTTTCCTTTGCTCATACTGATGAGCATTTTGAAAAAACTCTTGAAGCTGCCCGCAACGTAAAGTTTTAAAGGCATCACTTTACGAAACTGTACTATAATGAAAGAGCTGCCTACGCTGTTACGCAGGCAGCTCTTTTTTAGTGGAAAGGGTGGAGCAATTACGCCACGCTCGCGGCAATACCAGCATAGCGTTGTAAGATGTTTTTTACAGAGCCGTCGGAGAACTTATGAATACCGCACATAACATTGCTGTATATGCAGTAACACCAAAAGGCGTAGCGTTAGCGCGCACGCTTGTGGATGCTCTGGGTGGCAGTATTTTTATGCCAGCACGCATGATTGAAGCAGATGCACCGGAGCATGAAACTGGCTTTGAAAACTTACGTGCTTGTGTTGCCGATACGTTCAGCACCTTTTCTACTCATATTTTTATTACAGCCGCCGGTATTGCTGTGCGTGCTATTGCACCGCATTTAGTGAGCAAAGATGTCGACCCCGCAGTTATCGTCATGGATCAAAAAGGGCAGCATGTTGTCAGCCTGCTTTCCGGTCATCTTGGCGGTGCCAATGATATGGCAAGCACGCTTGCTCAACTGGTCGGCGGTGTCCCTGTCATTACAACAGCCACAGATACAGAAAAGTTACCTTCGCTAGATGTTATAGCAGCACAGGCTGGATGCGCTATTTATAATCTCAACGCAGTAAAGCATGTTAACGGGGCATTGCTCGCGGGAGAAAAGGTTGTTTTAGATGACCCTGCCGATGTTCTGGGCTTAAAACGGGGCGAATACTCCGAGCTTTTTATTCCGGCAGAGCTTGTGCCGTTTTCGGAAGAAGATGTTCCAAGTGTCGTTGTTTCGTGGCGTAGTGCAGAATTGCTTGAGCCAGAAGAAAAAACTTTGTTGCTGCATCCTAAAGTGCTGTGCGTTGGTGTTGGCGCTAAGCGTGGTATTTCGGCAGATGTTGTTAACAGTTGTATTCAGGAAATTTTTGAAAAACATGACATGGCATTAGAAAGTATTTCTTGTCTGGCATCAGTTGATGCTAAAGCAAATGAACAAGGAATACTGGATGTAGCCGAATCGCTTAAGGTTCCTTTTGTCACGTTTGCAGCAGATATATTGGATACCGTGGATGTTCCTAACCCTTCTGATGCACCGAAACAGGCTGTCGGTACCAAAAGTGTAGCAGAGGCAGCCGCACTTCATTGTGCTTCCCTAAAGCATGGCGCACGGCTGGTTGTAGAAAAACAAAAAGGTGATGGCGTAACCGTCGCTATCGCTTTGGAGATATAATGGGTTCTTCGTTAAAAGTTGTCGGACTTGGTCCCGGCGACAGTGCTTTGCTGACACCGCAGGCGCAGAAAGCTATTGCGGATGCGGATGTCATTGTCGGATACACATTGTATGTTGATCTGGTTTCAGATGCGTTAAAAGAAGGCAAAGAAATTATTTCAACGGGCATGATGGGCGAAATGGCTCGCTGTGAAAAAGCAATAGAAGTGGCACGAAGCGGTAAAAATACTGTTGTTGTCTGTTCTGGTGATCCGGGGATTTATGCTATGTCCGGATTGATTTATGAACTGGCAGAAGAATATCTTGATACACTCGAAATAGAAGTTGTAGCCGGTATCCCTGCTCTGTCTGCTGCTTCTGCCCTGCTTGGCGCGCCTCTCATGCATGACTTTGCAGTCATAAGCCTTTCTGATCTTCTGACAGAATGGGACGTGATTGAAAAACGTTTAAAAGCAGCTGCTGAAGCGGATTTTGTGATTGTACTCTATAATCCAAAATCTAAACGCAGAGACTGGCAGATAGAGAAGGCTCTTGATATTGTGAGAGAGGTTCGTAGTGCTGATACACCGGTCGGTCTGGTGAAGTCTGCCTATCGTAACGAGCAGGAAGTCATTGTTTTTTCTCTGAATTCCTTTGACATAAGTCAAGTAAATATGCTTTCTACTATAATAATAGGCAATTCTTCAACACGAATGATAGGTGAGAACATTGTAACGCCACGCGGGTATCTTAACAAATACCGCAAATAACAAATGGAAAATGCCATGTTACATCGCTATTTAGTTCCGTCTGTTCCGCTTGTTTTATCGCTGTTTTTTGCAGCGGTCTGTATTGCTGCGGCTCAAGAAGCGCCGCAGGAACCTATAGTTATCGGCGTACCTGCCGGAGCACAGCTGAAAAAACCGAAAGTGATGTTTTCTCATGCCCCTCATGCTGCTTTGCAGTGTGAATCCTGCCACCACATGCTTAAACAGAATCCAGATGTTTACTCATGTTCTTCTAAAGGGTGTCATGATCTTGGCAATCCTGCGTCTTCAAAAGACCGCAAATCTATTGCCTACTTCAGAAACGCATTCCATGCGAACAGTAAAGTAAGTTGTAATGGCTGTCATAAGTCGCTTAAAAAGGCAGGAAAGCCTGCTGGACCGACTTCATGCAAGAAGTGCCATACAGTGAAGTAAAGTAATATAGATTGAGCGTGCAAACAATGCACATTATACATTGTCAATTGTTGTGCTTCCTTTGTTTATGAGGAAAGCTATGTGATTACTAGTGAGTATGTCGCGTTCGCTTGACAGTGTAATAGAGGTACAATATAGCCTAATGTGAAAATCATAACATGCCTTGTGAAGGAGGTTGTACTGTCATGAAAAGAGTAATGGTACTCGCTTTGGCTGCAGTGCTTTGTGTTGCTTTTTCTATGGTTGCTTATGCTGTTGATGTTCCAACTGGTCCAGTAAAAATGGATGCAACCAAGAAACCGGTTATTTTTAACCACGACACCCACAAAGACTACAAATGTGGTGAATGTCACCACCCGGTAGACGGTAAAGAAAACTACCAGAAATGTGCTACCGCTGGCTGTCACTCTGCTGCTAAAGCCGATAAAAAGAAAGCTGGTTCTTACTACAAAATCGTTCATAACAAAAAAGCTGGTAAGAAATCCGGTATTGCAACCTGTATCTCTTGTCACAAAAAAGTTGCTGGCAAAGATAAAGCTCAGAAAAAAGCTCTCACTGGTTGTAAAAAGTCTAAGTGTCACCCATAGGGTGCGCTTTTGCTGACGAGCGTAAAGACCGCCTGTATGGGCGGTCTTTTTTTATGAAATACGAGCAAGAGCATGTGCGTCCGCTGCTATGTCTAATGAAAAGCATCGCTGAACCGATGAGATGTAGAGTACAGCAGCTTGTATACAAAAGATGCAATGTTACAATGTGTTATATAAAGATGAACATGCGCGTATAGCGGTGGTAACTCTATGCAGTGCGGGTGATGTTATTGTGCATAGAGGGCTGCCAATTTCTGCAAAGTGAATACAGCGAAAAAATATCATACATATAATATAGCGCATGGGGATGAAGAACAAAGGGCTAACGCTTCTTTGCAGGGTAAAACCAGAGTCTTCATATCTTGCTTTATGCAGTAATGTATGATTAATTTTATGGAATAATGTATGTTGCGATATGTTCGTTTACATACACAACAGCACGATAGACTTGTGTGTAAAACTGCCTAACCGAATGTGAAGGTGTGTCATGTCCGATAATACAAAGAATGGAATTATCGATTTAACAGAAATTGTAGAGATGGGTACTCCTCCTGCGGAGTCCGAAAAGACCATCCCTGCCAGCTCCGCGGGCACTGTTGATTTTGAAAGTGAACTGGAAGACCTTTTCAGTACTTCAGATTTTTCTGAATTTGCAGACTCTTCTGATGAAAGCCCTCAGTCAACAGATTCCCCTGTTGATCTTTTTACAGACACACCGGTAGACGAAGCACCAGTCAGTGCGCCGCCAGCCAGTGCTCCTGAAGTTGAACCGCAGTCTTCTGACGCACCGTCGTTTGAATCTGATCTCTCAGAGTTACTCGAGTCTTCAGATGAAACAAGTGCGTCCGGTGGCTTTGATGCTGACTTTGAAGATCTTTTAAATGACTTTTCTGAATCACCTGCACAGAAGACAGCACCAAAACATCAGCCTGACTTTGATGAAGATTTATCCGCCATGTCCACGAGTTCCGAACCGGAGCCAGTGGTTGTTGCAGAACCAGCTCCGCAGCCTCAGGCAGTGGCTACGGAACCAGCACCTGCTACAGAATCTAACGTTGCAGATGTAACTTCTGATGACGTAGATGATCTTTTTGCTGATTTAGACTTCGAAATGGAAGAGGCTCCCGCTGCTTCTTCTGCACCTGAAAAGCCTGCTCCTGAGGCTGCTCCTGCGTCTGACGTTGATGATCTATTTGCTGATCTTGATTTTGATCTTGGTGAAGCTCCGGCAGCCCCAGAAGCTCCAGCAAGTACAGCTTCTGCTGTAGAGGCGCCTGTCGAGGATGATGCTTTTTCTGATTTTGACTTTGAAGTAGACCCACTGGATGCTGAGCCAGCAACGGAATCAGCACCTCAAGCCACACCTGAATCTTCTAGAGGGCCGTCAGATGATGACCTGTTTGCTGATTTAGGATTGGCGTTTGATGCAGATGACGAAGTAGCGCCAGAAGCCGCGCCAACTCCACCTTCTGCACCATCAAAGCCGCAAGCTGCGGCACCAGCCAGTGCTGAAGATGCATCTGTTGCCGACCCTGAAATTTCTGATCTTGATGATCTGTTCGCGGATATTGATCTTGATGATGCCCTTGCTGCGCCAGCACCTGAGCCTAAGCCAGCAGCGCCAGCTCCAGAAGCTCCTGCCAGCCCTTCCGCTGAAGATATTTTAGCAGATTTGGATGCCAGCATTGATACAGGTGAAGAACCGGCAGCAGAAGCCGCGCCAACTCCACAAGCTGCACCATCAAAGCCGCAAGCTACTGCACCAGCCAGTACTGAAGATGCATCTGTTGCCGACCCTGAAATTTCTGATCTTGATGATCTGTTTGCGGATATTGATCTTGATGATGCCCTTGCTGCGCCAGCACCTGAGCCTAAACCAGCAGCGCCAGCTCCAGAAGCTCCTGCAAGTCCTTCCGCTGAGGATATTTTAGCAGATTTAGATGCCAGCATTGATATAGGTGAGGAACCGGTAGCAGAAGCCGCGCCAACTCCACCTCCTGCACCATCAAAGCCGCAATCTGCTGTACCAGGTAGCGCTGCTGATGCGTCTGTTGCAGACCCTGAAGTTGCAGACCTTGATGATCTCTTTGCCGATATCGATCTTGATGATGCTCTTGTTTCGTCAGAACCGGAGCCTGTCGCAGCACCGGAACCGCAGGTAGCAACCCCTGCCGCTCCTATGGATCTTTCTATTGATGATCCATTTGATGTGGATAATATTTTAAGCGAAACCAGCGATGACACTCCTTTTGTGTCTGAAACTGATGATGCTTCCGGTCTGCTAGATCTCGACGAACTTTTACGCGTTGATGATGATTCAGCGCAGGCACCGAGAGGTAACGTATCGCCTGCTGACGGCATTACGCTTGAGTCTGAAGAAGTTGAGATGGATGACATCGGCTCCTTGCTTTCTGAGTTTGATAGCGAAGAAGCCCCGTTTGCTGCGCCAGAGCAAACTGTGGAGCCTGCAAGTTCAGCAGAAGCAGCAGATGAGTTTGTTGCAGAGCCGCTTGCAACGTCAGAAGTTCGACAGCCATCAGCACCTGTTGATCCATCAATGTTTGATGATGACATTGATGCATTGCTTGATGATCTTGAAATGGCATCGGCTGAACCTACAGCACCGCTTTCCGAACAGCCAGAAGCACCTGTAGCATCCGAAGAACCTGAGTCAGCAGTTTCGGCAGAAGCTCCTGAGGATGAAGTTGATCTAGACTCTTTAATGGAGCGAGATCAGCTGGATGTGGAAGGCTCCGAGCAGGAGCCTGTTTCAGAGTCTCCTGTAGAATCAGCACCGGATACTACAGAAAAACTTGATAGTGACGACATTGTTGGTGAGCTTGAGGCATTGCTGGATGAAGTTCCTGATGAAGTTGAGTCTATTGCTGAAGAAACTGAGCCTGTAGAAGAAGCTTTAGCTGAAATTACACCAGAAGAAGCACCTGCTATGGAAGCTCCTGCTGTCGATGACGCTGGCTCCGAAGAGGTAGCATCTCCATTAGGATCAGCGGATGAGTTTGAATCTATTCTTGATGAACTTGATTCCCTCCTCGAAGAACAGGACGCGGCAGCAGACGCTGCTGTGGAAGAGAATTCCGCAGAACCTGCTGATGCGTTATTTGATGTTCCCGTTGAAGACGTCCTTGATGAAGAGTCTGTACTCGAAGAAGGCAGTGAGGAGCTTGTTGGAACTGAATCTGAAATTTCTGAGTCAGCAGCCTTTGAACCAGAAGTTTCCTTACAAGATGTAGAACCAGAAGAGCTTATAGAGTCTGAAGCTCCTGAACAAGACTTGATGCCTGAGCCTGAAGCAGAAGTTCTGGCGGAACCTACCTCACTGGAAGAAGATTTAGATTCGACACTAGACAGAATTTTAGGTGAAGACCCGCTTTCCACTGAAGCTCCGCAGGAAGAGTTGGAGGAAGATACTCCGCCAGCAGCTCCTGTTGATTTTACGCATGATGACATTGATGAATTATTGTCAGAAGCAGTCGAAGAACCACAAGCGTTGGAAGAGCCAGCTTTAGAAGATATCGGCGCGAATGATGCCGAAGAGCAAGATGGCTCTGCTCTGTTTGCTGAAGCAGAAGAAGATGCGGACGAAGAGTTTGCTGAAGCGATTCCAGAAACGCAAATTGTCGATGAGCCTGTTCTTGATGCCGTAAGTGAAATTTTGGCAGCAGAAGAAGAGCTTTCAGAGCCTTCAGAATTGGATGATTTCAACACTGAAGATATCGATACAGAAGACTTTGCTTCTGAATTGCCAGAATTAGATGATATGGCGGTAGAGTCTGATGTCCCTGAAGAAGCGCTTGACGCTGAAGATATAGCAGAACATGAGCTAGCTAGTGAAACTGGCGCAGAGGTGGCTTCTGAAGCTGAAACAGAGGTTCTTGAAGATACCCCAAGCTTAGAAGAAGCATTTGATGAGCCAGACCCTGTTGTTGAGACAATGGATGCTATGGAAGAAGACCCTATGGCTGATATTGAGCAGGAAGCCATGGCAGAGTTAGAATCTCTGGCAGAGGTTCAACCGGAAGATGATGCTTCGGAAGATGCGTTGTCAGCCATTACCGAAGATGACTCTGCATCAGCATTCGATATGGAAGACATTGACGAACATGCTTCTCCAATACCACCAAACGCAAGTATTGGTGATCTGATGCGTGAATCTACAGTTGTTCCGCCTGAATTCTCGGATTCTTCTTTAGAAATGTTGGATACAACTCCGGCTGTTAGCTCTGCCATAGTAAATGAAGAACCATACGATGTTCCTCCTACTCCAGTAATGACTCCAGAAGAATTTGCGGAACTTACTGAACGTATTTACCATTTAGAGAGCACCTTGCAGAATGTTGTTGCTGCGCAGGAAGCGCAAGCACATGCAGAACCACAGCCTCCTGTTGTAGAAAAAGAGACTGTTGTAAGTGCAATTGATGAAGCATTTGACATGGATGGACCAATTATGGCGCGTGTTTTAAGCGCTGTTGAAGTACGTACAGAGACTTTAATTGAGTCCATGGGGACAAGAATCGAAGGTCAGGTGAAAGGTGCAATTGAACAAGCTGCCGCAAAATCAGCAGCACAGGTTATTCGTGAGGAACTAAAGGCATTGTTGTCTGAAGAACCATCTGAGTAACAATCTGTAACATAATTGTAACACAACTGTAACATTTGTTCGGTTGTAACTTCGTACTAAAAAAGAGCTGCTGAGACGCAGCTCTTTTTTTATTGTGGTAATGGAGATACGAATGCAGCGTTTTTTAGAGACATATGGGTATCAGCAAAAAGAAGTGCAATTTTGCTTGAAGTTCTAAGAAACATCTATTAGCTGTTCATTCAAACAGCCTTTGTTCGGGCGTACGACTTTTTAGTATCAGGAGTAGGTTGATGCGTGACTATTTGGCAAATCCAGCACCACTTGGGCTTATGGGTTTTGGTATGACAACAGTGTTGTTGAACATTCACAACGCTGGTTTCTTTCCAATTTCTTCAATGATTCTGGCTATGGGTATTTTTTACGGCGGTATTGCACAGGTAATAGCCGGTATTATGGAATTTAAAAAAGGCAATACCTTCGGCACAACAGCGTTTACTTCTTACGGTCTTTTCTGGCTTTCGCTGGTAGCGTTAATCGTAATGCCTAAGTTTGGCTGGGCAGAACCGACACCGCATGCATACATGGGGTGCTACCTTGCAATGTGGGGACTTCTTACCTTGTTCTTGTTCCTTGGAACGCTTAAAGGCAATTTCTGCATCAAGTTCATCTTCGCTTCCCTTACAGTGCTCTTTTTCTTGCTTGCAGCTCGTGATTTCACAGGATCTGCACTTATTGGCACAATTGCAGGATACGAAGGCATAGTGTGTGGTTTGTCAGCAATTTATCTTGCAATGGCAGAAGTTCTTAACGAAGTTTACGACAGAGTTGTTCTGCCAATTGGCTAACATCTCGTGAATAAGGAGTGTGCACTGCTCCTTACAGGTTTTTATGTCTGATAGATGCACAACTATTAGACGGGTATGTTCACTGGCTGGATAAAGTGAAATCCCTTAGAGCCGGAAAAGTTTAGCTTTTCCGGCTCTTTTTGTTCGTATTTCCTGAAAAAAAGAGTAGTACCTCATTTTTTTACTAAGAATGTGTAACCGTTTTCATAGTGATAAAATGGTTAATCCTTCATGTTTCAAACTTGTAATTTGCCTAGTTCCTGCCTGTGTCTAAGAGGTATTTATGATACTGTTTATTGAGATATTCAGCATGTGGTTGCAAAAGTTTTAAAAGCACCATATAAAGCAAAAAATGAAAACAGATTGATTTGTTTGTTGCACTGTTTTCATCGCATAGCACTGTGTGGAGTCTATGCAGTTTCCTTTGTTTTTATTGTGATACCATAAGTTATGATGCTTCCCCTTAGTCCAAGCACGCGTTTTGGGGATTACGCATCCCGTTTACAAAACCATAACGCGTTTATGATTTATGACTATGAACAAATCTTGCCAGCCGACAATTAGGGATATTGCCCGTGAGGCAAAAGTTTCTATCGCAACTGTTTCGCGGTACCTGAACATGCCAGAAAAGGTGCGCAAGGAAACAGGGGAGCGTATTCAGCGCATTATCGACAAGCACAACTACCGTTGTAACTTTGCGGCTAAAGCACTGGCTACCCAGCGTACTAAAACCATTGGCTATATTATTCCTGCGGTTAACAACCAGATTTATAGTGAGTGTGCGCGTGGTGTGCAGGATGAAGCCCAGCTTCATGGGTATCAGGTTTTTATCGCCAGTGCGGAATACAACCGCCAGCGTGAAAAACAGATGGTAGAAAATTTCCTTGAGCGTCGCGTTGACGGTATTATTCTTACCGTATCCGACTCAATGGGCGATATTGCACAAAAGCTGTATCAGGAAAAAATTCCTGCTGTGAACTTATTCAATAAGCAGGGCTGTCTACCATGTGTTTCTGTTGATAACGTGCAAGCAAGTTACGATGCTACCGAGTACATGGTAAAACTCGGTCATAAAAATTTTGCAATGCTTGGTGTGCCGTTTACAGCTTCTGACCGTTGCCGCATGCGATACGAAGGATTTTTACGTTGTTTGCAGGACAACGACATCCCGACTCACCCGCAGAGTTTTGTACAAGTTTCTTCTAATACTCTCGACTGCTCAGAGGGTGTTGAAAAATTAATGAACTCATCCAATCCTCCTACCGCAATCCTTGCTTCCAACGACCTTGTAGCAATTAACACTATCAGTGCGCTCCGCCGTCTTGGATTTGAGATTCCTAAAGATGTATCTGTTATTGGATTTGACGATATTCCAATGGCAAAGCATGTTTGGCCGCCACTGACTACAGTGTTGCAGCCGGGATACCGAATGGGACGTCAAGCTACAGCAGTGTTGCTGGATATTTTGCGAACCGGAAAGCATCCTGAAGAAACGATTTCTTCAGTACAACATGATTTAATTATTAGAGAATCATCCGGTGTGCCGCCGCGGTAGTTGTACATAACGCAAAAAAGTGCCTCTATTCGAAAGAATAGAGGCACTTTTTTTATGTATACATTTGCACCATAACTATACTGCATTACTCAATACAATATAGAGAATGTAAAAATAGCATAATACGTATGTATGTTAGCAGTTACTTTAATGCGAGATGCTATGCGGCATCTATGGTGTTGTGCCTTAGAATTATGCACAAATGCTGCTTGGTTGAAATTAAAAATGTACAATTTGACGAATGTCTTCGTTTGCTATATAGTTTAAAATACAGCGCTTTGTAACTGCGAAACATGATGCACTATTTTTTTATGTACTATGCATTTTTATGCAGAAATCATATTCTGCATTGTTTTTGGGACATACTATAAGCTGTATTAGTAAATAGTGTATTCCGCACAAGCATGAGGAGGAGTTTTGGGTATCCATTCAAACCTCACCAACAGTGACGGGGCGAAAATAAAATATGATGTGCATCCGTATATTTTCTTTATTTCTGCTGGGTTAATTGTTCTGCTCGTAGCTTTGACCCTTTATCTGGGTAAAGACATTAAAGACTTTTTCGGAATAGTTCAGACAGGTATTTCAACATACACCGGTTGGTTTTTCGTTCTTACAATGAACGTTATTCTCGTCAGTGTACTGCTTTTCATGTTCTCCAGATTCGGGGACATTCGACTTGGCGGCGATGATGCTGTTCCAGAGTTCAGTACTGCTGGATGGTTTGCTATGCTGTTCAGCGCCGGTATGGGGATTGGTTTGCTTTTTTACGGTGTTGCCGAACCAATGTTTCATTTTATTTCTTCACCGTTTTCAGACACTCCCGGCTCTCCTGAAGCCGCACGACGGGCAATGGATTTAACTTTTCTGCACTGGGGACTTCACCCTTGGAGCGTATATGCCATTGTAGGTCTTTCTCTTGCTTTCTTCTCTTTCAATAAAGGCTACCCGCTTACAATCCGTTCTGCATTTGTGCCACTGCTTGGGGATAGGGTTAACGGACCTATAGGGTACGCAATTGATATTTCAGCTACTGTTGCAACATTGTTCGGTGTTGCCACATCGTTAGGTATTGGAGTGCAACAGGTGAATGCCGGTTTGTTCCATGTGTTCGGCGTTCCCCAAACTACCAATGTTCAACTTTTGCTTGTTTGCGGAATCACGCTTATTGCTACCTACTCTGTTGTGCGTGGGTTGGATGCCGGTATCCGTAAACTGAGCGAGATTAACATCAGCCTTGCTCTTGCCTTGATGTTTTTTGTGCTCCTGCTCGGACCAACGTTATTTATTCTGAATGCCCTCGTTGAAAACATCGGTATTTATCTGCAAAACTTCATGCAGCTTTCAACTTGGAATGAAACCTACGAAAACTCCTCATGGCAAAATGGTTGGACTGTTTTTTATTGGGGCTGGTGGATTGGGTGGTCACCGTTTGTAGGTATGTTTATTGCCCGTATTTCTAAAGGTCGCACCATTCGTGAGTTCATCGCAGGGGTGCTTCTTGTTCCAACGTTGGTAACCTTTGTCTGGATTACCGTATTCGGTAACAGTGCCTTGTTCATCGATATGTTCGGTGGCGGAGGTATTGCCAAAGCCGTACAGGAAAACGTTCCTGTTTCTCTGTTTGTGTTGCTTGAGCACTTCCCGTTCTCTTCAGTAACAAGTGTGCTTGGCATCGCTGTTGTCATTACCTTCTTTGTTACCTCTTCTGACTCCGGCTCACTCGTTATTGATATCATCACCGCAAACGGTAACCAAAGTCCTCCGGTGGCGCAGCGTGTATTCTGGGCACTTATGGAAGGTGCTGTAGCTGCAACGTTGCTTTATGGCGGTGGACTTATTGCTCTGCAAACAGCAACAATCACAGCAGGGCTGCCATTCGGGATTATTCTGCTCTTTATGGCGTACAGCTTGTTCAGAGGGCTTAAAGACTACTCCGGTCCTCAGCAATTTTATGTTGATCCTGAGATGAAGCCTAAAAAAATCAGCATTACGCCTAAAGCATTTCCTGCTAAACGTCGTCGTCATAAAATTCGCTAGGAGACAGGTATGTATACAACTTCTGCAGAAAAATTCACTGGCGGCTGTATGATGCTTATGCGACAGAGCGAGTCAGGGGCAGCGTTCCTTGGTTCTTGCTTTCTTGTCCATGAAGATGGCTACATGCTTACAACAAGTCATCTGTTCGGTGAGAATTATGAAGATCTTTGCGTGGTGCCATATGCGCCTGAAGCCACAGACTTTCAAACAATCAGCCGTGAGCATGTCCGGTCCATTCCGGTTGAAGTAATTAGCGTAGATAAAGATCGGGATATCGCATTGCTAGCTCTCGATGTTGATGCGGATATCGTCATGCCGGATTTCCTTTTAGGGAATACAGAGGCGTTGCGTCTTGGTGCACCGCTTGTGAGCTTGGGATATCCTTTCGGTTTTCAGAACATGCATCACCTGACGGTCGTGAGCTCCGTTGTGAGTTCAAAGCTTATTTCTCCGCTCGGCAACAACCATATTCTCTTCGACACCCGTGTGCATGCCGGGGATGTGGGAGGACCACTTGTAAGTGTGAACGAAGACCGTATTGTGGGCATTGTCTGCGGACGATACTGTCCAATGGCAGACGGTAGCTCTATTTCTTCTTATTCCCGTGAGCAGGCACTGGATACGGATTTATCGTATGCTATTGCAATTGAGCACGGTATAAAGCTTATGCTCGAAGAAGATTTAGAAATAATTTAGAAGCACCACACAGATCATGTAGTAAAAAAACGCCCGTCAGTTCGATCTGACGGGCGTTTTTATTTATGCAATGGTTGGGTTGTGTTTTGCAATACTATTCATTGTGTGCTGTGTGGCAGGGTGCAACTGCCTTGTTCTGAAAGGTATTACTTGCGGTAACGTGCTTCCAGTTCTTCCGCGCTTTTGACAACAGCGGCTTTGCCTTCTTCACGCGCAGCTTTAAGGTTAACTGCTATGCTGCTGTCTGTAAGTGCAATCATCTGAGCAGCAAGCCATGCGGCGTTTTTAGCACCAGCTTTATCGAGCGCAACAGTCGCAACCGGATATCCCGGAGGCATTTGAACCGTTGCAAGCATTGCGTCCAGACCAGAAAGGTTGGATGCAGTGACAGGTACGCCGATAACTGGTTTAAGTGTGCGTGCAGCTACAGCACCGGCAAGGTGCGCAGCCATACCCGCAGCACAGATGAAAACCTGACAACCGTCTGCTTCAAGAGTATCCACCAGATGCTCTGTGCGCTCTGGTGTTCTGTGAGCAGAACTGACAGTGAAGATGTACGAAATCTTAAGTTGGTCTAATAGCTGGGTGCATGGTCGCATCGTTTCTTCATCGGAAGCGCTGCCCATGAAAATAGCAACTTGAGGCATAGTGTATCTCCTGAAAGTCTTATTGTAAGCCTTTAAATCCAATATCCTTACGGTAGTAAGCATTATCCATTTTAACGTGCTTGAGGGCTTCGTAAGCACGTTTTTGTGCAGCAGCAAGATCAACATCGAGCGCTGTTACACAAAGAACCCGTCCGCCAGTAGAGACGGTTTGCCCATTTTCAATGGTTGTACCGGCTTGAAAAACCTTCACGTTGCCGAGTGCTTCTGCTTCTGCAAAACCGGTTATCGCCATACCTTTCGGGTAGGCTCCGGGATATCCATCCGCAGCAACAACAACGCCCAGTGTAGTTTCGTCTTTAATAAGAAGCGGGGTTTCTGCTAATTTGCCTTGAACACATGCCATCATTACTTCTGCAAGATCACAATCAAGACGCATAAGGAGCGGCTGACATTCAGGATCACCAAAGCGTACGTTAAATTCAAGTACGTAAGGGCCGTTTTCTGTCATCATAAGCCCTGCGTACAGAATGCCGATAAACGGCTTATCTTTGCTTCCGAGAAGAGTAACAACAGGCTTCATGACAGATTCGATGATTTCGTCATAGCGACTGGAAGGCAAAACCGGAGCAGGGCTATACGCGCCCATACCGCCAGTATTAGGACCTGTGTCGCCGTCGAATACTGCTTTATGATCCTGAGAAGAAGGGAGCGGCTTAACGGTGTTGCCATCGCAAAAACAGATAAAGGATGCTTCTTCACCCACAAGACATTCTTCGACAACAACATGTTTTCCTGAATCACCGAAGGATTTTTGTACCATGATCTCTTCGAGCGCTTGAATGGCTTCGTCTGTGGATTGAGCCACAATAACCCCTTTACCGGCTGCAAGACCATCTGCCTTAACAACAATAGGGGCTCCTTTATCTAAGACAAAGTCGCGGGCTTCAGAAAAGTCTTCAAATACACCGAACGCAGCTGTGGGTACACCGGCTTCCTGCATAATCTTTTTGGCAAATGCTTTAGAGCCTTCCAGCTGGGCTGCAAATGCGTTTGGACCGAAGCAGGGAATCCCTTCCAGATCAAGAGCATCTTTGATTCCAAGAACCAAAGGGAGTTCAGGACCCGGAACAACGAGATCAATAGCCTTTTCTTTGGCGAAAGCCACCAGTGCGGGAAGATCATCTGCTTTAATCGGTACGTTCGTACCTTCAAGCGCAGTACCACCATTACCCGGTGCGATGAAAATTTCTTCAACCTCTGCACTCTGACGAAGTTTCCATGCGAGGGCGTGTTCACGACCACCGGAACCGACGATAAGAATCCGCACGTCTGGCCTCCTAGGCTTGGAATGGATTTCATTCCTGTTTATGGCGCTGCTGAGAGCACCATTAAAAATTCTAGATGAGCGCCTGATACAGTTTTTTGACGATTGGTTCAAGATAGTTACAATTTTTGTCTCGTACCGTCTCAAGAAAGAATTGTACTTAAAGCGCTGAAGGTTGCAGCCTTTTTATTTGTTCATGTGAACATCCATTTGAGGAAACGGAATGGAAAAACCTTGTTCTGCAAGAGCCGTTTTACACTTTTCCAGTAATTCAAATCTGGAAGCCAGATACAATGAAGTAGGAACCCAAGCGCGCACTGTAATATTCACGCTGCTGTCGGCAAGAGCTTCAACCGCAACCACTGGAGCAGGAGTGGTTAGCACTTGAGGGTGGTCTCTTACTGCGCTTTCTAAAACATCCCTCGCTGCCGGAATATTAGCATCATATTCAATGCCGATAGATAAATCGACCCTCCGAATGTCATTAGCACTGTAATTTGTGATGACGCTATTCATTACCAAGCTGTTGGGGATAAACACTTTTTTATTGTCTGTAGTGTTCAGGATAGTGCAAAATAATTCGATAGATTCAACAAAACCCGTGGTTGCAGAAACTTCTATATAATCACCTTTGGCAAATGGATGAAAAAATACAAGCAAGATGCCTGATGAAAAGTTGGATAAGTTGTCCTTGATAGCAAGACCAATTGCTAACGCGGCAGCACCAAAAACTGCAATCAGCGAGGTCATGTTCATTCCAACACGGGAGGCGGCTGTGAGAAGTGCTGTTATGATAATGGCATATTGCAATATAGTTGCGAGGAAGCCAGCCTGAAGAGAATCAACTTTATATTTTTCCAGCCATACGCGTGCAATTCTGGAAAAGTATCGGGCTACCCACAGCCCTACACCTGTTATGCCCAGCGCATAAAGAATGTTTGTACCACTGGTAAAAGCCCATGTAGAGATAATGGATGTAATTTCTTCACTCATTTTTTGAACATCGAGCATATAAACCTCATAGGTGCATACCAAGTATTAAATAAGCGACGGTCAGATTGCATAAATTTAGCATGGCAAGATCCATAGAGAAAGTATTTGAGACGTGAATACACAATGGTTGTGGATGTATAGTGTCCTGAACAATATCCTTGAATCAATTGCTGCCCGCGCGTCATACTGGTGACATTCTCCAGAGGTAGCATACTGGGTATTGTGACGGTGCGTTGTTGGTTTCAATACGCCGCAAGGCGGTAAGCATATGGAGGCTGTTCATGTTTTTTAAAAAGATTCTGGTGCCTGTTGATGGTTCAAAGCATGCAATGCTTGCAAAGCGCAGAGCGCTGGCTATTGCGGAACGTATGGATGCAGAAATAGTATTAGTACATGTTCTTGATACTATTCCTGCCATAATCGGCGGGCATGCACGCGAAGAGTTACACGCAGATATGAAAGCTGATGCGCAGAAAATTTTTGACGAATATATTCCGGGGCTGAAAGAAAAGAATGTGAAGTACAAAACTAAGATCGTATCTGGTCGTCCGTTTGATGCCATCTGTACGGTTGCAGACGAAGAAAAGTGCGATCTTATTTGCATCGGTGCGCGTGGATTGAGCGATGTGGAAGGTATGTTCCTTGGTAGTGTTTCCTCTGCTATAATATCTCACTGCCACATCCCTGTGCTGGTTGTGCGCTAATATTTTTCTACAATACGAGCGTGAAAATATGTATTTCGCGCTCGTATTGTGTCTTCAGCACATAATAAAACTTGCAAAAAATAACTGCACAGAGATATTGAAAAAGAGTTGGTTTCTCTTAGCTTAATAATAATTTTATTTCTGGATTGTTAGCACAGAACTGCCATCAGGTTCCACGCAGTCAACGGCTGCGTGCTCGTGATTCTATGTTCTTCGGGCAACAGCAATGCTGTCTGCATAGAAGAGTACATGTCGTAGATTTTTGACGCCTTTGGCAGCCACCATCTACAATGGAGCATCCATGTCTCCTTATGTGTTATTATTCAACTTCTTTTTCATATTGTCGCTGATCGGTGCAGGGCATGCGCTATTGACACGTAAGCAGCCCAACTCTGCGTTAGTGTGGGTCACGGTATGTCTTTCTCTGCCTGTTGTCGGGGTGCTTGCCTATGTAGTCTTCGGTGTTAACCGTGTAAGACGAAGCGCTACACGGCTGCGTGAAGAATTTGAGCAACAAAATGCCATGGGGCATTTAAAGCCTCCCGATCATCGCGCACATACATGCATGCTCAAGGAGCTTCCTGCCGAATTAATTATGCTGGAAAAAATCGGCAGAGCGCTAACTGGAACATTTCCGCTTAAAGGCAATAGTATCCAGCCGTTGTATAACGGGAAAGAAGCGTATCCCGCCATGCTGGAAGCGATTAGATCAGCGAAAGAGTCAATTTATCTTTCGACCTTCCTTCTGGACAAAGACCCTGTTGGTCGAAAGTTTGTAAAGAGTCTTATAGAAGCACATAACCGCGGCGTACACGTTGCTGTCCTGATTGATGGATTCGGATTGCTTCTTTCATGGCGTTCCGTCATTAGGATGCTGAAAAAAAACGGTGTTCCTGCAACAATTTTTCTTCCTTTGCGGCTCATTCCTCCACAAATCCGTCTTAATCTGCGTAACCACCGTAAGCTTCTTGCTGTAGATGGAAAAATTGGATTTACGGGAGGCATGAATATCGGCGGGACTCGAAACTCCAAAGGGCATCGCCGACTTTCAGATATGCATTACAGGCTGACAGGGCCTATTGTCTCCCAGCTTCAACAAATATTTATGGAAGACTGGGCATATGCCAGAGGAGCAGAACATCAACCACTTCCGGCTCCAATGGATCATACCGGTACTATTCTGGCGCGTGTTCTTAAGGATGGGCCGGATAATCCGGACAATCCGTTGCAAACATCTATTATCGCCACAATAGGTGCTGCCAAACATTCAGTTCGCATCATAACGCCCTATTTTCTACCATCAGCGGAGTTGTTAAGTGTGCTTTCCATAGCAGCCTTACGTGGAATAGCCGTAACAATTGTGTTACCGGTAAAATCAAATTGGCCGTTCGTACACTGGGCAAGCAGAAATTACTTTAAAGGGCTGCTTGAATCAGGTGTGCGCATTTTCTATCAGCCGCAGCCATTCTGCCATACAAAATTGTTGGTCATAGACGACTGTTATGTTCAGTTCGGCTCAGCAAATATGGACCCGCGGAGCCTTCTGCTCAATTTTGAACTGAACGTCGAAGTGTTAGACAGCGGACTTGCAAGGCAACTTATCGCACATGTTGACGATACAGTGCGTCGATCTCAAGAAGTTGCGCACCGTGACATGGTGTCGCGACCGCTTCCTATCCGCATTCGTGATGCCTTCTTCTGGCTTTTTTCACCGTATCTTTAGAAGGGAAGGAGCGTTGGTGGTGGGGGTGTCTCCGACGACGCTGCCGCGAGCTTAAGATGTCTTCGACGACGCTGCCGCGGGCTTTAAGAACCTTTCTCGAAGAAAGGTTCTTAAAAATCTCCAAAGACTTTTACTCGCGAGATAAGCACGTTTTTTACACCACCGCGCGGCTTACGCCCCACTACCTTTCCTTATTTTTGTATGCTGTTCTACAGTGAGTCTTTTTGATGCGAGCGTATTCAAAGTGAAAAGGCTGTCCTATTATAGATAGGACAGCCTTTTGATTTAAACTAGTTCTGCTAAGCCGTACAAAGGCATATGCGACGGGATGTCCTCGTATAATAAAAAGTTTTGAAGGGGGTCTGGGGGAAACTTTGCAAAAGTTTCAGCCCAGCCGTCGGAGACAGCAGCCTCTTGGAGATATATAGAGGCTTGTATGAAAAATTTTTGCTTACGCTTTATTTTCTTCTGTACATAAACAAAGCAAGCATCCTGCGATTATTGCTGTCACTGGCGCAACCATGAGGAGTCCAATGCTGCCTATGAGGATTCGAAAAATTTCAGCAGCAACTAGCTTCATATTTATTATCCGCGTAAAACTTGTTCCTTGGGAGACAAAAACCATGAGCATGGTCAGATAGCCACCGGAGTATGCGAGTAGTAGGGTGGTTGCCATGGTTCCAATAACCATACGTCCTACATTGAAGCCGGATTGAACAAGCTCCCACATGGCGATATCGGGACGTTTGAGCTTAATCTCATTCATAGATACGCTGACATCCATTGCAATATCCATTGCAGCACCTGATGCGCCAAGAAGCACGGCAGAATAAAATATGTGCTGCATATTGAGACCGTAATTGCCCTGCATAATCAGCGTCGTTGCAAATGGTGCTGTCATACCGCCAAGGTTGAGTTTGTCGCCAAAAAAGAGCGTTAGCACGAGCGTTACCGCCAGTCCGCTTACTGTTCCCAAAAATGCGGCAATACCATGACGTGTTACGCCTGCAACAGTAAGAATAATAACCATGGACAGTAGCACCAGTACGCTCAAACTCAGGGTAAGCGGGTCAGTCCCGTTAAGAAGATTTGGAATATAGTAACACCAGAGAAGCCCAAGGGATGCTACAAAAGAGAAAAGAGCTTTAAGCCCTATTATGCGGGAATATACGATGAGAGCTACGGAAAAGAGAACAAAAAGAGCGAGTTCCCAGTTTTGGCGTAGTGAGTTAATCGCTTTGGCGTAAGCGACTTTTTGCCCTTCAACTTGGATAGCAAGCAGGATGGTATCCCCGGGCGTGTATATTTCATCCATGTCCAGCTGTCCGTTAAGGTGATTGATGGCTGTAACCTGCTCACCTTTCCAGTCGCCTTCATTGAGGATGACACGGGCAATCTGTATGCCTACTGTACCTGCGCCGGACTGAATTATCTCACTATTATCAACAGAAAGAACTGTTCCGGATACTTCATATACATTGCCGGAATGTTCATTTCCCATCCATTTTTTGCCACTAAAAAGCAGTAGTGCCACAAGCCCCAGAAGTAGCACAACTTCTGCAATAATTTTTAGTCTCGACATCCCCTCTCCAATATTTTGCGCGTAGTAGCTGCGTAGCGTGTCTTACCGTTCGCGGCGCATGACAAAACAATTAAGAGCAGATGTAACTAGAGATACAATGATGCTGCGGCAAAATTCGACAAACGGGCAACTGTACGGATATCGTGTTCTGATAATACGTCTGAAAAATAGTGCAGGCGGAGCACGTTGGTTGCTCCGCCTGTATAGGATATACTGCTAGTTTTTGCCTTTTACGTTCGTTGTGTGACCGTATGGGACTTTAGAGTATTTTTCGTTAGGGCCTGTTGTTTTACCAAGCAATGCTTTGGAAGGACCAAGCTTGAAGGAGGAAAGCTTTACGCCCATAGCATCTGCCATGATTCGAGGCACATCGGTGTTATCTTTAAAGCCGCTGAAGTTTGCGGACTGTGCACCGATTGCAGACAAAGCAATAACAGAAGAGGTGTGAACGTAAGAAGTCCAGCTAATACGTGCACGTTCAGATACAAGGTGGGCAACGGCAATCATGGTTGGAGTATATGCATAGCCGTAATTGGTCTGTTCTTCTGCTGGTAAGCTCTGGTTACGATCTTCAATGCTCATAGCAGACTCAAGCTGGTTCAATTCACGTGCAGTAAGATCGGTTAATCCGAAGTATTCACTAACGTAGTTCAGGTACGCTTCGTGACGTTTTTCTGTTTTCGGGTATTCTTTAATCATACCAGGGTATACATACGCGAGAACATCTTCAACAGAAGCTTTTACCTTTAAGAGTTCATTGAGCTTGAGGAAGTAACCTTTAGAGTCAAGGCTGATGCCCATTGCCATACCACCTGTTTCGTGGTCGGCAGCAACAACAATCAGTGTATCCTCAGGGTGTTTTTTGTAAAATTCAACTGCTTTCGCAATAGCAGCATCAAGAGCGAGGGTGTCGTAAATAGTGCCTGTAGCATCGTTACAGTGTGCAGCGTAGTCAATACGACCACCTTCAACCATCATGAAGAATGGTTTTTCCTGTGCTTCGAGAGCTTCAATACCTTTTTCAGTCAACTCGGAAAGAGCAGGCATTGCATTCTTTTTCTCAGAGCTGAAACGACGATCAATTTCCATTCCTAACGCGCTGTATGCGAGAGGAGCGAGGATTTTATCACCTTTTTTAGGCTGGTATGCACGGAAAGTATCACGAGCTTTATCGCCAATAAATGTGGTGTAACCTTTAGCTTCAAATTCAGCTACAAGATCGCGACCGTCTTTACGTTTTGACTTAAGGCCTTCAGCGTTGTTTTTAGCAACAAAGTGACGGAAACCGCCGCCTGCAAGGTATTCAAATCCGGTACCAAGCTGGTCGATAGCAATTTCGTTTTCGTTGCCTCGGCTCATATTGTGAGCAGAGAAAGAAGCAGGAGTTGCGTGTGTAATGCGGGCAGTTGTTGCAATACCTACTGCGTAGCCAGCAGCGTGAGCAGCTTCTGCAATGGTTTTGATATCAGTACCGTCAGGGAGTTTAGAAACAGCACCGTTGGTTGTTTTAAAACCAGTAGCGAGAGCGGTTCCACCAGCAGCGGAATCTGTAATCATGGTGTTGTCAGAGTGAGTAGTAACCAAAGCAGAAATCGGGAATGTATTCATCACCAATTTTGCTTCAGGGTCTTGTGTCTCAATTTTATGGAAGTACTGAGCAGACTGGCGCTGGGCAGGTCCCATGCCGTCGCCGATAAAGTAGAAAACATACTTAGGTGCCGCGGCGAAAACGCTTGACGCCATAAGCAGCAGACACGCACAGAATGTCGCTACACACATTACCTTACTACTACGTCGATGCAAAATCATTTACTTCTCCATCACTTGTTCTTTCATGGCTCTGAGCAACTCAACTTTTCCCACTAACTACCTGTTCACTAGAGATAAAAACAACTTTATCTTTTACTATGAGCAGCTCAAAAGGTAAGCCAATTATGCCTGAGGCAGAATTGGCGTAAACATCGTAACTCTTGATTGTGAACTATAGCACAAAAGCGTAACGCCTATCCCTTAGGGGAAGGTCAATGTAAAAAAAAGATGTGTTTTGTTTGTATATTACACAAGCAATAGTATGTTGTAATGAAAAGAAGACAAAGTACTTTACACAATATGCAAGGAATCTTCCTTTTATATCAAACACAAGAAAAATAAAATATTGCTATAGTTTTCTAAGAGCTTAAAATAAAATATTAAGGGTAAAAAAATACACCACCAGATCAAATCAATATGTACATTGTAATATTGTTATATATCCGATGAAAAGGGTTACAATATTATTTGATTATCTACATAATAAAAACAACATGCCGCAATAGTATATATTGCGGCATGTTACGTTTTGATTACATTTTTTTTCTATCAGGATGTTGAAATAGTGACAAAAAAGATCTTGCTGCAAAGCAGCGTGGGAAATTTTTACTATTACTCTACGGTAATAGTTTCGAGAGCTTCAATACGGTCTACAACTGGTGGGTGGGAGTAATGCAAAAAGACATATGCAGGATGCGGAGTTAAATTGGAAAGACTATTAACAGATAGCTTTATCAATGCTCGCGAGAGTTCGCACGGTGCTTTTGTTGTTTTTGCTGCAAATGCATCTGCTTCAAATTCGTATTTTCGAGACTGATGGGCAGCAAAGATTGTTAAAACAAGAGACAGCGGGGTGTACAGGAAATTAAAAAGCACCATACCCACAGCAATGGTCATATGTTCTACATGAAATGCAGCATACAATGGCTGATACCCCAACACGAGCGAAAGGCAAAAAAAGGTAAGTCCTGTTGTTGCAATGCTAGTAGCAAACATTCGTTTAATATGGTTGAGCTTGCAATGTCCAATTTCATGAGCAAGCACACCTACAATTTCTTCTGTTGTCATGGAGTTAACAAGAGTATCGAACAAAGCAATGCGCTTTTGCTTACCAAAGCCAGTAAAAAAGGCATTGGCTTTATTAGACCGCTTGGAGCCGTCGATGATGTAAATTCCAGACAGATTAAAACCAGTTTTGAGAGCAAATTCTTCAATAGCTTGTCGCAGCTCACCATCTTCTAGTGGGGTAAATGTATTAAAGAGTGGCATAATCCAAATTGGTGCTACATACTGTACTGCGAACAAAAATGCTGTTGCAAATCCCCAGGCAATTAACCAGCCCATGTTAGGGAAAATTTGGAAAAACCATATTACGCCAGCGGCAAGCGGTGCTCCGATGATGATCGAAAGCAGAATGCCTTTTACTCGATCAGCAATGAACAGTGCCGGAGTTGTGCGATTGAAGCCAAATTCTTCCTCAATAACAAAGGTTGTATAGATGGAAAACGGCAGTGAAAGAAGCATCGATGCTAGCGACACAATACCCAGAAAGGCAAGACCTTGTAGTATTGCTCCGCTGAACAGAGCTGATGCCCATTCATTGAAAGTATTGAAAATTCCGAAAAACAGACACATCACAATGGCTGTTACATTCACAAAATTTGAAAAGAAAGACACGGTACTGTTTTTTCGTGTGTATTCTTGAGAGCGTGCGTATTTTTGTGCATCAACTGCGTGTTTGAACGCAGCTGGAATCGGTTGACCAAGAGATTGGATATTAAGCTTGCCTACCCATGTTTCAAGTCCCCATGCGCCGACAATAAAAAAGAGAATAAGTACAGTCAAAAATGTCATATGCTTTCCTTGAGAATATGTACCAAGAATATTTCGATACCACGGTACGTTTCTATCTTCTACGATAAAAACAATATGGTAACAGTCAATAAGCGTTCAGTTACATAGTGTAGATTTACGTCTTTTGCATCGCGAAACGAAGCATAAGGGATTTACTCAGCATCGTAACAAGTTGCAAACAGTAAGAATATAATCTCCTTTGGGCTTAATCGTAAAAAGCGGTGACACTGCTCAAGCAACATATACACATTTTCAAGCTAGAAAGAGCAAAGGCACGTTGTACATTTTATTGTGTGCAACGCAGCAAAATGCGGTTTGCCCTATGCAGCGTTGTTTTGGTGTTTTCAGCAGAAAAATAACTTTTTTTACTGTCTGACTTCATTTTTGAGTAGATTTTATTGTTTTGCGCACAATGTTGTTAACAAAAAAAAGTTAGCAAGAGCTCGCTTGGTATCGCTATTATGTTGAAATGATTAACTTGTGAAAAATGAAATTGTAAAAATATTTTTACAATTAACAAAAACGGGAAAAATTTTCAGCTTGTTTGATTTTTTCTTGCCCATCTGCTAATACTCTCTCGGTTTGTGGACATATTTTCGTTAAACTAAAAAAAACGAAATAGTAGGTAGTTTAAAAAATTAGTTATCGTAATCATTTTATGGAGGGTTCATTTATGAAACGTCTAATCGCTATATTCGCTGCGTTACTCCTTATCGCTTTTTCTTCCAGTGCTTTTGCTAAAAAACTCGTTGTAGCGCATGATACCAACTTTAAACCATTTGAATTTAAACAAGATGGTAAATATGTCGGCTTTGATATCGACATGTGGAAAGAAGTTGCTAAGCGTATGAACCTCGATTACGAATTCCAGCCGATGGATTTTAACGGCATTATTCCGGGACTTCAGGCTGGTTCTATTGATGCTGCTGTTGCAGGCATCACTATTAAGCCTTCCCGCGCTGAAGTTGTAGATTTCTCAGATGGTTACTACGACTCCGGTCTTGTTATCCTTGTTCGTTCCGATAACAACGACATTAAAAATATTAACGATCTGAAAGACAAAATTGTTGCAACTAAACTTGCAACTTCTTCTGTTGACCTTGCGCAGCAGTACGTACCTAAGAAAAACATTAAGCTTTTCCCTAACAACGACAACATGTTCATGGAATTGATGACTGGCGGCGCAGACGCAGTTATCTTCGACATGCCAGTTGTTAAAGACTTTGAAGCTAAGGCTGGCAAAGGAATGGTTAAAGTAGTTGGTCCTATCTATCAGGGTCAGGCTTACGGTATTGCGTTCCCTAAAGGTTCAGAATTGGTTTCCGGCGTAAACAAAGCGCTTAAAGAGATTAAAGCAGACGGCACTTACAACGAACTCTTCATCAAGTGGTTCGGTTACGCGCCAGCTAAGTAATACCTTCTCTTTTTTTCATAGCTTGCAAACATAGGGATGGCGTTGTGCCATCCCTATGTACATTTTATCAGCCGAATTTTTCGGCAAAGTACCCCAAAGGCAGATACACTCTATGGCATTTCAGTTTAAACCAGAAGTGATGTTAGACACCGTCCCTCTTCTTGTAGAAGGTGTTGAACTCACTATTTATATCACGCTACTCGGTCTTGTATTCGGTTTTCTCATTGGTACCGTTGCAGGACTTGGTCGCCTTTCCCGAAATAAGCTTACACGCGCCCTTGCAACCGTCTATGTAGAAATTATCCGCGGTACCCCGATGATTGTACAGGCACTCTTCCTGTACTTCGGTGTTCCGCTTGTTACCGGTATTCGTATCAATCCTATTACAGCGGGTGTTATCACCATTGCTGTCAACTCCGGTGCATATATTGCTGAAATCGTTCGCGGTGCGGTTCAGTCTATCGATCAAGGACAGTTTGAAGCTGGTCGTTCTATCGGTCTTACCAGACGCCAGACCATGCTCTCAATTATCTGGCCACAGGCGTTCCGCCGCATGATTCCACCGCTCGGTAACCAGTTCATTATTTCGCTTAAAGATACCTCACTCCTTACCGTTATCGGCGTAGCAGAGCTTACCCGTTCCGGTCAGGAAATCGTAGCGGTAAACTTCCGTTCTTTCGAAGTATACCTGACTGTGGCGATCGTATACCTGTGTATGACGCTTTCTATTGCGACAGCATTGCGCTGGTATGAAAAAAAATTGATGGCACGCAGCCGCCGCTAGGAGCACATAATGTCCGATACATCAGCAATGATTCAGATTCGTAATCTGCATAAAAGTTATGGCGACGTCGAAGTAATTAAAGGCGTAGATTTAACTGTTGAACAAGGTGAAGTAGTTGTTCTTCTGGGACCTTCCGGTTCCGGTAAATCAACCGTACTGCGCTGCATCAACCGCCTTGAAGAAATCACCTCCGGTAGCATTGTTGTAGACGGCTTTGACCTTTACGCCAAAGAAACAGACATCAACTACGTGCGCTCAGAAGCTGGCATGGTGTTCCAGCAGTTTAACTTGTTCCCGCACTTGTCTGTTCTACAGAACATCACCATCGGACTTATTAAAGTTCGCAAAATGGACAAAGCAGAAGCCGATAAAATTGCTCTGAACCTTCTTGATAAAGTAGGTCTGCCAGACAAAGCGGCAGTATATCCGGATCAGCTGTCCGGTGGTCAGAAACAGCGTGTTGCGATTGCGCGTTCTTTGGCTATGAGTCCTAAAGTTATTCTTTTTGACGAGCCGACATCTGCGCTTGACCCTGAGTTGGTAGGCGAAGTTCTTGATGTTATGAAAAAGCTTGCTGATGAGGGAATGACAATGGTTGTTGTAACGCACGAAATGGACTTCGCCCGTGAAGTTGCAGACCGCGTTATATTTATTGCTGATGGCATTATTCAGGAAGAAGAAGCACCTGACGAGTTCTTCTCCAATCCAAAACACCCGCGTCTTAAAGATTTCCTTGGAAAGCTCTAAGGGGATCTATAAAGATAGTCACCAGCATTGCTGGTAATCATCCGATTATAAAGCCGACAATCCTTCGATTGTCGGCTTTTTTGTGTCCAATAGTGTATTACACCACAAAGTCGATTGCTTTTCGGGATGCAATTACGGTTTTAATAAAGCTCACGCACTCTTGGTGCAATGGGTGCTCGTTGTAGCTTGCCAGTCCTGCTTCATCATCGTGTGTGGAAAGTAAAATAACCTGCACGTCTTCTGTCGTTGTTTTTGCAAAGGTCATAGACACATCAATGCTTTTAAGTGCAGGGATTTTTCCTTCAAGATTTCGAAGAATATCAACTGTTTTAGCAGCGTTTTCTGCTGCGGATGCACCTTCAGCTTCTTCTTTGAAAGTAAACCATACGATATGTTTAATCATGGGATTATCCTTCTGTAAAATAGTGTTGTACTCTTTTTTTTATGCTCAAAAAGTCAAAAAGGTCAATTGACCGTATAGGAAGACGCGTGAATTAGAATTGCTCGACATTGCAGACTTGTCCATCTTCGCGTACAGAAAATTCGTTTAGCAGAAATTCGCATTCATCATTTTGCAAAAGATGCCTTTATTACGGAGCGCCTATGTACCCACTTACAACATATACACTGACAGCAGTGCTTGATCGTAGCGCTGACTTGTTCCACGACCAACCTGCATTATCTAATGTAGGAGGCGCTCCCATTACATATAAAGAGTTCGCCATAGCTGTTCAGGGCTTGCAGAGCTTGCTTGCTAAACATGGAATAGGCACTGGTGATAAGGTGGCAATTCTCAGCGAAAGTACACCTAACTGGGGAATTGCTTACTTCGCAATTACCGCTATGGGTGCTGTTGCGGTTCCTATTTTACCCGATTTTCATCCGGATGCTGTACATCACATTATTCGGCATTCTGAAGCTTCGGCAATTATCGTTTCGCAAAAGCTCTTCAGCAAAGTGGAAGACGGGCAGTACGATGAACTCCCTGTTCTTTTCCTGATGGAAACCTTTTCGCCGGTTGCGTTCGATGAGGAGCCGCAGAAGCTGAAGGAATTAAAAAAAGCAGGATTGCGTGAATTCCGTTCTATTATGGAAAAAGCGCGTGACCTTACGCAAAAGCTTATCGACCGCAAAGAGTCCGAGGAAGAGCACCGCACTGTGAGCCTTTTCTCCGGTGGAAACACCATCAAACCTGATGATGTAGCAGCAATTATTTATACATCCGGCACAACTGGTCATTCCAAGGGTGTTGTTCTTACACACGAAAATATTGTGTCTAATGCGTATGCCGTCCGTTCTATTGTAGAAGTAGGGCCGGGAGACAGACTTCTTTCTATTCTTCCTCTTTCGCATACGTATGAATGCACTTTAGGGCTTATTTTACCGCTGATGAATGGCGCACACATTCATTATATGGATAAACCTCCTACAGCGCGCGCTTTGCTGCCAGCAATGGCTAAAGTACAGCCTACAGTGATGTTGTCCGTACCGCTCGTGATCGAAAAAATCTTCAAGGCTGCCATTTTGCCGAAGCTGACAAGCAGTTGGGCAAAAAGAATGCTCTACAAAGTTGCTCGCGCAAAGTTACATGCTCTCGCTGGTAAAAAGTTACTGGCGACCTTTGGTGGAAGCTTGCGTCTTTTCTGTATAGGTGGTGCAGCCATCGCACCGGAAGTGGAACGCTTCCTCAAAGAGGCAAATTTTCCATACGCTATCGGCTATGGGCTTACTGAAACAAGTCCGTTGCTTGCAGGGACAGGGCCTGAGCAAACGCGTCTGCTCTCAACAGGGTATCAGTTGCAGGGTGTTGAGTTAAAGATTGATAACCCGCATCCAGAAACTGGTGAGGGCGAGATTCTGGCTAAAGGCTCTAATATTATGAAGGGCTATTACAAAGCGCCGGAAATTACGAAATCTGTCTTTACAGAGGATGGATGGTTCCGCACAGGAGACTTGGGTAAATTTGACGCCGACAACTTCCTCTACATCCGCGGTCGATTGAAAAACGTTATTGTAGGACCGAGCGGTGAAAATATTTACCCTGAAGAACTTGAAAACATGATTATGCAATCTCCATGGGTGCTGGAAACCATTGTGTATGAACAGGACAGAAAGCTGATTGCCCGTATTCATCTCGACAGAACAAAAGTAGATGATGAATTTGGCAACTTGCACGCATCCAAATTGGAAGAAAAGGTATTGAAAATACTGGAAGAGATTCGAACTGGTGTAAATAGCAAGGTTGCAGGTTTTTCACGCATTATGAAAGTCATCGAACAGACTGAGCCATTTGAAAAAACACCTACGCAAAAAATTAAACGATACCTGTACGTCGATTAACTACTGATGTTGTAATAAGCGACGTGCCGTTAGTTCAAAATTTTTGCACCAACTTCTTGTGAATAGCGGAAGCTTTTTCCGAAGTAAAAATTATTTGACCTTCCAGTGGTTATGACAGGTTGAACAGATATAGCTTACTCCTTGTTTTTATAGCACTTTTATAAAATACATAGAATGCAAAGGAGTTGGCATGAAGGTTGCTAGGTTAATAGTACCTTCTTTCTTTCAAAGATTTTTTCTGACAAGGGGTGGCTCCCCTTATACAGATTTTTAAAGCGGAGTGTCGGTCAAACACTCCGCTTTTTTCTTTACTGCCTAGCTACCGACTCTGTACCTCAGTTTTTTTCTTGGCTACACTAAGCACAGATATAGACATTCCACCTAAACGCTTGGATCAAGCGTATCAGAAGCAATATTCTGAAATACAAAGATATTCTCTCTGCTTTTGCCTTATCTATCATCAAAAACGAAAAAGACAGCAATAGTACAGCTGCCAATTGGAAGAAAGAACATGATTCGCACGCCAGAAAAATTATACGCCATTATTGGACACCCATTAGGACATACAATGAGTCCTGCCCTGCATAACAGCGGGTTCAATATGTTTTCCCTTCCTGCTGTTTATATGGCGTTTCCTACCCCGCCTGAAAAGCTGGCTGACTTCATGAACGCATTCAGAACATTACCGATACATGGCGCAAGCGTGACCATTCCGCACAAAGAAACGGTTATGCAATACGTTGATCGAATTACTCCGCGTGCAGCCAAAGTCGGCGCAGTAAATACACTTTTCTGGGATAATGAGACGCTCGTTGGGGACAATACAGATGTACTCGGCTTTCTTGCCCCACTTACTCAAGACGACTGTACCTTCCGCCATGCTCTGATTCTTGGCGCAGGTGGCGCTGCAAAGGCTGTTCTGGCAGGATTACACGAATTGAATGTACAGCAAGTGACCATCTGCAACCGAACAGCAGAACGCGCTCAACATCTCGCTGAACAATTTGCTGTAGAGTTTGTCGATTGGGAAAAAAGAGGCACTGTAGAAGCTGATCTTGTCATCAATACAACACCAATGGGTATGTCTGGTGAGCATGTTGAAAAAACACCGTATCCGCCAGAGATGTTCCGTAACGAAGGCATAGCATATGATCTTGTCTACAATCCGCTCAAGACCACTTTTTTACGAGATGCTGAAAAAGCAGGATGGAATACCATAGATGGATTACATATGTTTGCTGCCCAAGGTGCAGAGCAATTCAGGCTTTGGACAGAAAAAGATATTCCCCTAGAACATATCCGTACACTTATATCTACCACACTAGGACTTTAGGCGGAGCTTAGGCATTGTCCTTAGTATACGTCATTTCTTCGGCAGCTTGGTAGAAATTTCAGGAAAAATATAAAAAGGGCGGTTGTCTTATGTAACAACCGCCCCAAAAAGAAGCTTATTTATCGGACGAGAATCGAAGTTTTGCCGAGCTGGGATGAACTCAAATGATACCTTTCGCGTGATAGATTGTACAAAAGTTTCAGCTCAGCCATCGGAGCCAGTGTCTCGTTAACGGGCAGCGACCGCGCTGTTCTTTCCGAAGCGAACGAGAATCATGCCGGAGAATTTTTCTCCACGGTATGCTTCAACGCGATATACACGTCCGCCTTTATCGAGTGAGAAACGTTTCACGAGATCTTTTTTCCGCACAAGAACATCTGACTCAGTCCCTTTGTTTGGTGCGACGTATCCGATGATGTTAAAGCGGTATCCTTTCAAAGAGCTTACTCTGAAATGATTGTTGACCTCGACGATAGTTCCTATCGGTACTTCTTGAGTGCGCCCATCAATTGTTACTTTTAATGAAGACAAGCTGTCGTCAAATTCAAAGAACTGCGGGGACAGGTTCGTCAAATTTCTATTGCCGTAATAGACCTTGTACCCGTTAGGGGCATCAACCATGGTCAACAGCGGTTTGGATGCTTTAAAGTCGTCAGCTAAGTCTTTGTTCATAGGAACATAGTTCAAGTACTTGCGAACATTATCCAGCTCCAGCTGTAATTTTCCGCCGTACAACGCCAGTTTAACCTGACTGAACATTGCTCGCTTGATGGCGCGTGGACTTAGTTCAAAATTACGAGAAAATTCTATGCCTGCCTGCTTCAAAAATGATTCAAGAACCGACAAATGATAGTATGTACGGGTCGGTGTCATGAACGACTTGCTGGCTTCAATACCGAATGCTGGTTTGCCATGCTTAATTGCATAGTAGGTGAGTGATTTTTCCATTTCATGGTCACCTTCGCGAGTGCGGGTATTTTTCAAATGAAATTTATCGCTCTTTTTCAACAACTCGGTATTTGCTTTTTTCACTGCAATTCGCGCCATGCGGCTTAAATTACCAAATTTTGGGCTTTGGATATTTTTTTGATCGATAATTACACACTGCCCCCAGTAGCGAGGGTTATGTAATTTGTCGATATACTTTGGATTGTAGAACCCGCTTCCGTCATGCAGATTGAGCACCATGTCGATCTGTTTATTCCGAATTATTTTTTTAATTCGTTGTACAGAAGCATAGTCTGGATCATTTTTATCCAAGGCAGCAAACTTTCGGTTCATATCACCGTATGACCCACGGGAGCTTTTGATGATGCTCAGAAAGTTCAAATTGGGAACAACCCAAATATTACCTTTGGTAATTTCGTAGTGGGATACAAGCATGCCCGCAGCGCTAAAACCGCCCGGTTCATCTCCTTGAATACCACCGATGACAAGAATTGTCGGACCTTTTGGATCATTGCCAAGCTTGTGCAAAGAAAAATCCAACGGTTTTTGCGCAAATGCAGAAACCGTCGTTATGGCAACGAGTATGAAAGATAATAACAATCGCATTATAAGCTCACCTTAACATGCCAGGGTTCATACCGTACTCCCAGCAAATTTCCTCTAGGGTATCGCAGTGTTAAATAGCCAAGTTCATTTAACTTATTGAACACACGTGTTTCTGTAAAACGGGAAGTGAAGTTGAACTCCCCGTATTTTTTTTGTCCTACATCAAAATCGCTGATGCCATGAAATGAGTAGCCCGGAGGTGCCAATGACCGTGAAGCAAGGGAAAGGTTCCCGCCATTGCTGCTTGCCTTCATAAGGAACAAGTGGAATTGCTTGACGACACCGCGCACGCCGGACGTTAAAATTACATCTGATGAAAGAGCACTTTTAATTTCTTTCCACACTTCAAATGGATGACCTTTGAATATGTAGTGCCCACTGTGGCGGATTTTAATTACATCTTTACGGGAGATTGTCTGCGTAAATGCAGTAATAGGCTTGTCACCGTAAAAACCTAACGCATCAGCATCATAGTAAAATATCTTTTCAAGAAACTCTTTTTCTTTAGTAGAAAACGCTCCTATGCGGCTGTACTGTCTTCCGAATAAAAAAGCCTGATCAACACTTATAAGATTAAAATTACCATAGCCGACTGTACGCATTACACGTGTAATTTTGGCAGTGCAGTTTTTAAGTAATTCTAATTCTTCATCTTTTAAAATAATATCATCAGGATGTGCTAAATCGAAATGACTCATCTTGGAGATGTAGTCTTTTACATGCAAATCATATTGTTCCTGCTGTTCCTGAGGTTCTTCCTCTGGAAATTCAGCAGCAAGCGCATTGCATGGTATTGCCATCGCTGATGCAATACAAATCTGTCGTAAAAAGGCTCGCCTATTCATACATCGCTCTTGGAAAAGGATAAGTACACTACAGCATCATTGCTATTTGTTTCGGAAGAAAAGTACGTCATTTCAGTCTAAAATTAAACCCTGATTATCAAGGCGTGATTTGTGCAGTCTGCACTGCACTCACCGCTTGTAACAGTAATATATTGTAAAAGTACATCCCTTAATATGTTTACAATAGTAATGCTGAATAATCTTAGTGTATTCAATCTACTTTTTTTCTTACCTCAGGCTCACAAAAATCATGCCTTCTTTCCAGTTGCCGCAAGGGTTCATCTTGCCATTGCTCTGTTTTTTTTTTAGCGTGGCTAATTGTAGTTCTTTTTGTGTATTCCACGTTTTGAATGCATAAATATGCAACGCACAATCCCAAATTTCTGAAATTTGCAGGACCATAATGAGTACAGCAGCATTAACCACAGCCTACAGACCACAACGCTTTGCCGAAGTTGCAGGGCAGCAGACAATCAAATCTGTTCTGTCCAGAGCAGCCAAAGAAGACAAAGTAGCCCCCGCCTACCTTTTTAGCGGCACTCGCGGTGTCGGTAAAACAACCATTGCCCGTATTTTTGCAAAAGCACTTAACTGTCAGAACGCACCGACCGGAGAGCCGTGTAATGAGTGTGAGCATTGCAAAAAGATTACGCAGGGCATGCATGTAGATGTGGTAGAAATTGACGGTGCCTCCAACCGAGGTATTGATGACGCACGCAGGTTGCGCGAATCCATTGGATATGCCGCAATGGAAGGACGTTACAAAGTCTTCATTATCGATGAAGCCCACATGCTCACCCGTGACGCGTTCAATGCGCTGCTCAAAACGTTGGAGGAACCACCTAAAGGGGTGACGTTTATTCTGGCGACTACAGAATCACATAAATTTCCGATTACAATCATCAGCCGTTGTCAGCACTACACATTTAAGATGCTTACAGAGCAGGAGCTTGTGGAGCATCTGAGTAAAATTTTAGAGCTTGAAAAACATGAATATGACCCCGCCGCAGTGCGCCTTATTGCGCGTCGTGCCGCAGGTTCTGTACGTGATTCTATGTCCCTTCTCGGACAGGTGTTGGCTCTTGGTCATGATCGTCTAGAAATAGCTGATGTACGCTCTATTCTTGGACTTGCAGGGCAAGAACTGTTTTTCAGCGTTATGGACGCTATGAAAAATCAAGATGTTGTCGCATTGTCGCAAGTTATCCGTGAAATATTGGAGCAAGGTGTAGATATTGGGTTCTTTTTGCGAGAACTCGGTAATACGTGGCGAAATTTGTTTATGCTCAAGCAGGCAGGAGAACAGGCTTTACCGCTTCTTAATTTGCCGGAAGCAGAAGCACAGCAATGGCTGGAACTTGCACCGCAATTTGCACTTTCGCATGTGCATGCTTGCTGGCAGCTTACACTTGAAGGGCAACGTCGTGTTCTTACCAGTTTAGAACCAGCAATGGCTCTTGAACTGCTGTTGCTTAACCTTGCTTTTCTACCGAAACTTATTTCTACAGAATCGCTCTCGCGTGGAACCGGTGCTCCGCAGCAACCAGCGGGACAACGCCCCGCTCCTCAGCAGGCAACACCACAACCTGCACCACAGGAAACACAACAGGCAGCACCACAAGCCCAGCAGCAACGAGCGCCGCAAGCTCCATCTCAACCGCCGCATAGACAGCAAGGGCAGCAGCCATCGTATATGCAGCAGGAGCAACGCCAGCAGCCACCACATCGGCAGCAACAGGAACAGCGTCAACAACCTCCGCATAGGCAGCAGCGTCAGCCAATGCAACAGAATATGCCGCCTTCTATGCCTCCAATGGATGCGCCACCTGTGGAGCTTCCTCCAGAGCTTGGAGGGGCGAACAACAGCATGAGCGCGCCGCCGGATATTCCTTCTTCCGGTGGAGGAGACTCCTCAAGTAATACTCAGCCGTCCGATCTTACAGGCTGGAGCGAATTTTTAGAGTCCTGCCAAAAGCAGGATGAGACGGGCGGCAAAAGCTTACAGTATCTTGCTCAGGCAACAGGGAAAAGGCTCGGTGACAGTATACAGATTACCGCGGCTGGTCGAACTCAGTACGACATGTTAAATAATACGGATGTTATCAATCTGCTTACGCACCGTGCGAAAGAGTGGTACGGAACGTCCTCTGTAATCTTGCTTGAGCCTGAATCAGAAGCGCGCAGTTATCACGAATTAAAAGAAGAAATTGAATCGAATCCGGCAGCACAGCTTCTAAAAGAAGAACTCGGTGCTGAGTTGCTGACATTCAAACATAAAGATGACCCGAGCCGGAAATAATTCCGGTGCGCAAGGCATGTTCCTATTCTTTGTTATAAACAGAAAATGGTTAGGAACGCTTTTTTCAACAAACAATGCAGAACGTATTTTTCTGCTTACAGTAAATAAAACATTCTCAAGGAGACTACCATGCGTGGAATGAACGATATGCTTCGTCAGGCTCAGATGCTTCAGAAAAAAATGACTAAACTTCAGGACGAACTGGCAGAACGCGAAGTAACCGGCACTGCTGGCGGTGGTATGATTACCGTTGTTTGTACTGGTAAACAGGAAATCCGTTCAATTGCTATCGACAAAAACGCTGTAGACCCTGAAGATGTTGAAATGCTTCAGGACCTCGTGCTTGCTGCAACCAATGACGCACTGCGTAAGTCTAAAGAAATGGCTGAAAACGAAATGGGCGCTCTCACCGGCGGCATGAACATCCCGGGCTTATTCTAAATCAGGATTATCAGTGCAACAGCTCCCTGAACCGTTAAAAATTCTGGTCGAACAGCTTTCCAAACTGCCGGGGCTCGGACCTAAGTCTGCCCAACGGCTTGCAATGACACTTCTCAAGTGGCCGGAAAAGCAAACCCGCGATCTTGGACAAAATATTCATGACTTGCGGGATAAACTCCATCTGTGTGACCGATGCGGTGCATTATCAGATACCGACCCTTGTGCTATTTGCATCAATGAGACCCGCGCTACAGATACCCTGTGTCTTGTGCCGGAGTGGGATGCAATGCTCGCACTTGAAGAAGGCGGCTTCTATAAAGGACAATACTTTATCATCGGCGGACTCATTGCGCCGCTTGAAAACGTAACTCCTGAGCAGTTGGAGCTGGACAAACTGAAGCAGCGCTTACTCGAAGGTGCTATTACCGAGATTATCTTTGCGCTCGGAACCACCATTGAAGCGGAAAATACCGTTTCCTACATTAAGGAACTTGTAAAACGGGAATTTCCGCACATTAGTGTAAGTCGACTAGCGCAAGGTATCCCCCTTGGCTCAGATGTAAAATTTGTTGATAAGGCAACGCTTCGGCAGTCATTGAATTATCGGCAAAAGCTGTAGCTGTTTCCGACGGCGCTGCCGCGGGCTTTAGAACCTTTTTTGAAGAAAGGTCTCAACGTCCCGTTACCTTGTGCCTTCGGCGACCAGAACTTTTACCCGCGAGGTCAGCACGTTTCTTTTGCTCTCTCGCGGCTTACGTCCCATTACCTTTCCATATACTTGTATACTGTTGCATCATGAGTCTTTTTGATGCAAGCGTATTCAAAATCAAAATAGTACATACAAAAGGCTGTCCCATATATGAAGGACAGCCTTTTTATTTGAATCAAGTTACGTTAAGCCGTGCAAAGACATATCCAACGGGATATCCTCGCATAATAAAAAGTTTTGAAGGGGGTCTGGGGGAAACTTTGCAAAAGTTTCAGCCCAGCTGTCGGAGACAACAGCCCCTCGGAGAGTCACCGAAGGCTTCTAAGAACAAAGTAGCCCAAGAGGTTTAAAAAATTATGGCAGCAGGTTGTCAGGTGGCTCTACATTGGCATCATCGTAGGTGGTCATTTGGTTATAGGTATTGCAGGCACAGCGCATAAGGAAAAGCGCAAGCGGCACGCCGCTGCCTTCACCTAGCCGGAGTCCGAGATCATGAAGCGGGGCAATATCCAGCTTCTCAAGGATGGTCTTGTGTCCTGCTTCGGCTGATGCATGCGAGAAAAATGTATAGTCTTTGACCGTCGGACAAAGCTTCCACGCGGCTGTGTAGGCTGCTGTTGCGATGAATCCATCGAGAAGTACGAGTTGGTTATTGGCTGCTCCACCAAGTATTAAGCCTGCCAGTGCGGCAATTTCATACCCGCCGACAGCCGCAAGAATATCTACGGGGTCACCGGATTGAATTGTATTGGCGTGTAATGACAGTGCGCGCTCGATAGCCAGAGTTTTTCTTTTGATACCCTCTGCGTCTATGCCGCCGCCTGCCCCTGTAATATCTTTCGGGAGCAGGTTAAGAAATGAGCAGTAGAGGGCTGTTGAAGGCGTTGTGTTGGAAACCCCCATTTCTCCGGTGCCGATTGCTGGGCAGCCTTCCAGATGGGCTTTATGGGCAAGGGAAGCACCAATGAGCAGCGCCCTCAGGCACATTTCTCGACTCATTGCCGGTGCTTTTGCTATGTTGTTGGTACCTTGGGCAATTTTGCATTGAATTAATGATGGGTGCTCAGGATACGCTCCACCTTTGGATGCGAGATCAACTACGCATAACTCAGCACCCGCAGTATTTGCCAACACATTTATTCCTGCCCCGCCGTTGCAAAAATTTTGTACCATCTGGCGTGTTACATCTTGTGTAAAAGCCGAGACTCCTTCTTCATTGACACCGTGGTCTCCTGCAATTGCGTAAATGCGGAGCGGATCAGCAGCTATGCCTATTGTTTTCTTTTGGATGCAGCACATGCGTATGGCAAGCTCTTCCAGCTTACCGAGGCTGCCCACAGGTTTTGTGAGATTGTCGAGACGCTGGTTTGCTGCTTTTCGCAAAGAGGGGGAAACCGGCTCAATCCGGTCTAAAAGATCGCGCAGCAGAACTTCGTTTTCTGCGGTGTTTTCGTAGGTGGAAAATTTCCTAGCTTCGAAAGCGTGACCTGATTCGGAAAATTTCATGGAATCTCCTGAAATAATGGGAAAGCCATATGCCGGATAACGCTATAGTGTTGACTTTACGTGTGATGGCGTTAGTTTTTTGTTTCAGATGTGTAGATGCTGTCTGAACGACAGTGGTACGGTTAACCATCAAGAACAGGATAAAGGTAGCTGATGCGTCGATTCTTCGCAATAATCCTTCTGGTCATGCTTAGCAGTAGTATTGCATTTGCTGGAAATAATTATGCAAAACTTCAGAACGAGGGCAGCGTTCGTATAACGCCTGTAGTTACGGCGGTGCATAAAGCTGCACCTGCGGTTGTAAGTATCAGTACTGATAGAATTGTTGAGCGCTCAGTAAATCCGTTTGCAAATTTGCTTCCCCGAAATCCGATCTTTGACGACTTTTTCCAGCGAGATCGTGGACGCCGTAAAGTTAAAGAACAAACGCTCGGCTCCGGCGTAATTATTGATTCCAATAAGGCGATTGTTTTGACAAACGCCCATGTTATTGAAGGTGCAGCCCAGATTAATGTTACGTTGCTTGATGGCAGAATTTTTACCGCGACAATGCTCGGTTCTGACCCTGATTTTGATCTTGCCGTTCTTAAACTTGATGATGCAACAGACTTACCTGAACTGCCAATGGCGCAGTCTGACGACATTATGCCGGGTGAAACTGTAATCGCCATCGGTAACCCGCTCGGGTTTAGCCACACAGTCACTACTGGGGTTGTCTCTGCATTAAATCGTTCTATTAAAACAGATAACGCAACGATTACAGACCTTATCCAGATTGATGCTGCAATTAATCCCGGAAACAGCGGAGGCCCGTTAATTAACCTTGCTGGAGAGCTGGTTGGTGTTAATACGGCTATGTTGCGGCAGGCTGCAAATATTGGGTTTTCCATTCCTATAGATAAAGCACGTCGGGCTGTAACAGAGTTACTGGAAACCGGACATATTGTACCTGTCTGGCTCGGAATTTCCGGACAGAATCTTGATGAAAACACTGCCGCGTGGTTGCAGTTGCAGTCCACAAAAGGGCTGCTTGTAACAGCAGTATTTAATGATGCTCCCGCACAGCAGGCTGGGCTGGTGTCTGGTGATACAATAATTGCTGTAAATGACAATTTGGTGACAGACCATCGTCACTATATACAGCTACTGAAGAATATGACAAAGGGAGAAAAGGTAGCCGTTACTTTTGTTCGTAATGGTGAAAAGTTTACTGCGTCACTGTATGCAGAACCATACTCTGAAGCTATGGCAGCGAATCAGCTTGTCGACAGATGGGGCTTTACGACAAGACTTGGCGATACCTATTTAGTTGTAGATTCCGTACGTAAGGGCAGCCCTGCTGCAAAGCTAGGATTACAGACTGGTGACTTGCTTGTGAACATAAGTGGAAAGAAGATGACTGATATGAATACGTTGTATCAGGCGTTCTTTACACATAGGCTGGATTCTTCCCTTATTCTGCTTGTCGGAAGAGGCGGTAAAGGCTACCGCGTTCGTATGGATATATAGTCCTACAATTACTAGATAAAAAAAAATGTGTGTGATATTCACGCAAAAAAATCTGCAAAGCATGAAGATAATGTTTTTCAGGTCTTGACACTGGCAACAGGACAGGGCTAATTGCAGGTTTCGATGAGACTAATGCACCAAACCTAGTCACTAGGTGTTGATGCTCTTATTACAGGTTCATCGAGAACCAAAATCAAACCTGGAGGATTACCATGGGTTACAATGTTACCGTTGATACAGACAAATGTACTGGCGACGCAGAATGCGTAGACGTATGTCCAGTTGAAGTTTTCGAAATGCAGGACGGCAAAGCAGAGCCAGCAAACGCAGACGAATGTCTCGGTTGTGAATCCTGTGTTGAAGTTTGTGAAGCAGACGCAATCGTTGTTGAAGAAATGTAATTCAACACGTGCGATTCTTCGCATGCTTTGATTTTTAAACCGGACAGCGGGGTATCCCGTTGTCCGGTTTCACGTATGGAAAGCTGTTTGATACGATGCCTGCAAGAGGCAGCAAGCCGCAGGGTAGCGTGATTTACTGTGTGTGCTTTTGAACTTCGTGTTCATTCTTGCTTGACCTGATCGAAACGATTTTTCAGCAGCTCTCTTTTTTGTGTGTGGGGGAACTTCGCAATATATAAGCTGTAATTTGTTCAGTAACTCTTGTTGAGCAAAAAATCCTTTCTGCTGTACCCGTTGGTACTCAACGTTTTGCCGTATATTTTTTTATTCTGCTGCCGTTCTTCCCTTGCCAGTTGGGCATTTCGTTACTAATAATTTTGTTGCAGACAGGTTCAATTTTGAGTGTGGCTGTCTGGTGACCACTAAGAATATATTGCTCCAATCATGTATGTATAAAAAGGCTACCGATTGTGGACTGTTACTGAGTCTACAGAGGTAGGGAGTTTTCTGATGAAGTTGGATTTTTCTGAATTTTTTGCACAATACGAAGCACTTGTTGCTGAAGTAGATTCTGTTTTTGATCGTGTAGCCGATATGCACGGTGACTGTATTAGCTGTAAAACTGGTTGCAGTGACTGTTGCCATGCATTGTTTGACGTAAGCCTGATTGAAGCGCTGTACCTTAACCACAAATTTCTCGAACGATACCCGTTTGGTGAAGAGCGTTCTAATATCGTAGAAGCTGCTAACATCGCGGACCGTAAGATTTATAAACGTAAGCGCCAACTGTACCGCGACTCCATGAAAGGTGTTGAAACACGCGAATTGCTCGAAGCAATGGCTAAGGAGCGTATCCGCTGCCCACTGCTTAACAGCGAAGAAAAATGTACATTGTACGATGCCCGTCCGATAACCTGCCGGTTATACGGCATCCCTACTAATATCGGTGGCAAAGCGCATACCTGCGGACTTTCTAAGTTTAAACCGGGCACACCATACCCTACTGTGTCCCTTGATACTATTCAGGATAGACTCGGAAAAATCAGCCTTGAGCTGTGTAAAAGCATCAAGTCTAGATATAAGGAACTGCCGGAAGTGCTGGTTCCTGTGTCAATGGCACTTATTACTAACTACGATGATGAGTACCTTGGTCTTAAAGAACCAAAGAAAAAGGGTGTGTAATGAGTATTTCAGCAAGTATGTACCGTACCGGTGCTGAACATGAGTTGACACCGGAAGAAGAAGAACAAAAGCGGATTATGTACGACAATATGGCTCCGCGCCGTCGTAAGTTCATTGACCGCATCGGATATGATAACTGGGATCCGTTTCCTAAACCGAACGATCCTATGGAATTGCGTATGGATTTATCCAAGCGCACCACACAGCAGCTCGTTCGCGAGTTTCTCCAGTCTCATAGAGGCCAGTATTCCAACGACTATGGTCGCGGCGCATTAGAAACCGCTGTGGGCATTGTCAATAAGGATGAGAAGTACCGCGGCATTTTTGATTTCTGCGTTTGGTATTACAACCTCTTGATTGAAGAAGGGCATATAAATCATGACGACTAAAGAATTTGCAAGCATCGAAGAGTACGTTGCTTTTTTACGTAAAGAAATTGAGGAAAACCCAGAATGTGCAAACCACCACTACAACCTTGGTGTAGCACTTCTTTCTGTACGTGACTGGAACGGTGCCGAAGCTTCTTTCCTCGAATGTATCCGTAACTCAAGCCGTTTTGCTGAAGCATATGTACAGCTTGGTGGTATTTGCATGCAGCGTAACGACCTTGAAGGTTGCATGCAGTACAACAAAGAAGCAGCACAGTGCCGTGCTAAATTCCCTGTGCCTTGGGCTAACATGGCATTTGTACATTTGCAGATGGGTAATGCTGAAGAGTCTATCAAAT
The DNA here is from genome assembly GCF_025210605.1 of Halodesulfovibrio sp. NCBI lineage: Bacteria > Pseudomonadati > Thermodesulfobacteriota > Desulfovibrionia > Desulfovibrionales > Desulfovibrionaceae > Halodesulfovibrio > Halodesulfovibrio sp. Next base: position 52,748 of record NZ_JAOARI010000031.1, read on the forward strand.
GTGCGATGAAAGCTCTTAAATGGGATCCTGATTTCGTTCAGGCTCAGGCTACTATTGCTTCTGCGCATTACATGCTCGGTGAGCTTGATGACAGTGAAAAAGTTTCCAAAAAAGCTATCGCTTCCTACCCTTCTTTTGCTCCGGCGTACAACAACCTTGCTCTGGTTGCTCTTGAGCGTGGTGACTTTGCCGCTGCTATCGAAAATGTAGATAAAGCAATTGAGCTTGGCTTTGACGTTGACCCTAACTTCCTTGAAGAGCTTGCTCCGCATCGCGCATAGCTTTTTGCTACAGCATATACGCTTGTCCGTTCTGTAACGAACTGGGTCGAGCGTAAGACATTGATTGTAAGAAAAAGACCGTCCTCATACGAAAGGGCGGTCTTTTTTTTGTTATAATCAGTGGAGAACGCTTTCGGCTACGGCATAATATCCCGATATATGATCTTTCATCGGGAGAGAATTATGACTGACCATATAGTATTGGAAGAGTTTTTTCAGGGCGTATTAGATTGTCATGGCGTTGTTGTCCGGCGCAATGGTGATATACGGCACAGGTTTTCAGCTGTGCTGACCGCAGAGTGGCAGACAGACGCGGTCGAGATGCTTCGGGGAAGGTTGCATGAGAAGTATACGTATGCCTCAGGACATGTGTACGAACGCTTGTGGCGTCTCACCAAAGAAAATGAGAACGGCTATATTGCGACCGCTGATGATGTGGACGGATTAGCGACGATTACAATTCGCGGCTTTGAAGTCATTCGAATGTATCAGTTGAAAATCCCTATCCGTACAAAGCATTTGACTGTTGATGTGGAAGATATGATGTGGCTTACCCCCGGTGGCGTACTAGTAGGTAAGGCTGTTATACGCAAAATGGGGGTGCGTATTGGAGAGCTTGTTACAGCTACAGTGCCTAGAAAATAATAATCGGTTATTATTTTTGATAATATAAACAGAATTTGGATATCACGGATGCAGTGCAAGGCATACGGTGCTTTGCGCTGCTTTTTATTTTTTGTCTAATTCAGTCCTACCAGCTGTCATTCCTTGAAAAGAACAGAACTAGTGCGTATTCTGCTCTGTCTGTATGTTAATTTGGTTGATTTTTACATAATTGTATACAACAAATAATCCATCAGCTTTTTACAAGGCAGGAGTGCTTTGCTTACCGTTACAAATTTATCGCATAATTTCGGGTCGTACTGGGCATTAAAGAACTGCTCTTTTTCCTTAAAAAAAGGGGAGTTTCTCTTTCTGACCGGTTCTTCCGGTGCAGGTAAAACAACGCTGCTGCGTCTGTTATACGCATCACTTCCGGTTATGCGTGGTAACGTGAATGTTGCGGGGTATGATTTAAAAACATTACCCGCGCGCAAAATTCCCGACTTGCGACGAAAAGTAAGTGTTGTTTTTCAGGATTTTAAAATTCTTCCCTACCGTACTGTGTACCAGAATGTCGCTATGGCGCTTGAAGTTCGCGGACTGAATCAGCTCCATATTGACAGAAGGGTACGTGCTGTTGTCCGCGGCTTGGGGCTTGAACCACGCATCGATATGCTGTGCGGAGAGCTTTCCGGTGGTGAACAGCAGCGAGTTGCTGTAGCTCGTTCCATTGTGGTTAACCCGAAAATTCTTCTTGCAGATGAACCGACAGGTAACCTTGATGATGAACTTGCTGCACGCATGATGAGCATATTTAAACAGTTCCACATGCATGGAACAACCGTAGTGCTTGCAACACACAGTAACGAACTGGTGCGAATGCATCCTGAGGCGCGTCAGCTTAGATTGGAGCAGGGACAAATTGTTGCTGCCAACTGGCGCGGGGCACAAGTGTTTTCGGAAAAGATTAAGGAGGTGCATATCTAATGCGTGTCTTCTTAAAACTTATCGGACAAGGCTTTCGTGACGTTGCATTGCACCCGTGGGCGCAGTTGATGGCACTTCTTGCAGTTACTTTTATTACCTTCCTTGGTGGACTCATGCTGCTGAGCGTGGACAATCTGGACAGTGAGTTAAAAGTAACCCGAGGGGAAGTAGCTTTCCAAATTTATTGGAAAAACAACGCATCGCCAAAGCAAGTAAAAGAGACATGGAAGACGTTGCACAAAATGAATGGTGTGGTTGAGGTTCTTACCTACACACCGGAAGAGGCGCTGAAAGACTTAGGTTCTGCGCTGCCGAAAGGGAGCACCAGCACGCTACTGGCTGCTAATAGCCCATTGCCGTACACGGCTGTGCTTAAATTTGCACAGCGTACGGGGGATGTATCCGGTTGGAAGCAGCATACGCAGGAGATACTGGAACGTCTGCCTGAGGTGGATATTGTGCGCTCCAGCAGCCTGAAGGACGAAGTCAGCCGTGCGTGGCAAGAGTTTTCCGGTTCGGTAACCTTGCCTATCCTTATCTTTTTGGCGGTTATTCTCTCCATTGCAGTCGGTAACACCATAAAATTGTCACTTATCAGTAAAATGGATGAAATCGAAATCTTGAAACTGGTTGGCGCAAAAAATTGGTATATCCGCACACCGCTTATTGTTGGCGGCGCATTGCTTGGCAGTGTTGGCGGTCTGCTGGGTGTTGCCGGTTTATACGCTGCATGGTGGAATCTGAAAGATACGTTCAATTTTGCGCCCCTTCACTGGGAACTCCACTTCCTGCCTGTAGACCAAGCATGTTTGCTGGTGCTTATTCCCATGGTGGTTGGCAGCATCAGTAGCTGGGTTGCTGTACGAAGTTAACACTGTGCATTGTTGCAACAGTTTATATTTAGATTGACCAGAAACACTACAGGAAGCTTAACTATGCGTAGTAAAAAAATGACAGGTGGTCTTGAAAAAGCGCCACATCGTTCCTTATTGTATGCTCTCGGGCTTACACGCGAAGAAATTTCCCGCCCGCTTGTGGGTGTTGTTAATGCAGCCAACGAGGTGGTTCCCGGTCATATTCACCTAGATACCATCGCCGATGCAGTGAAAGCTGGAATCCGTGCCGCTGGTGGTACGCCTATGGAATTTCCTGCAATTGCCGTTTGCGACGGTTTGGCGATGAACCACGAAGGCATGCGTTTTTCACTTCCGAGTCGTGAGCTTATTGCAGATTCCATTGAGATTATGGCGACTGCACATCCGTTTGATGCGCTTGTATTTATCCCGAACTGTGACAAATCGGTTCCGGGAATGCTCATGGCAATGCTGCGCATGAACATTCCTTCTGTACTGGTAAGTGGTGGGCCAATGGCTGCCGGTACAACAAAAGGAGGCGGTGGTGCAGACCTTATCAACGTTTTTGAAGGTGTTGGTCAGGTTAAGCTCGGAAAAATGACAGAAGAAGAGTTGGAAGATTTGTCCGAAACAGCTTGCCCCGGTTGTGGTTCCTGCGCCGGTATGTTTACGGCAAACTCCATGAACTGTCTTTCTGAGACCATCGGTCTTGCTTTACCGGGTAACGGCACAACTCCTGCTACTTCTGCTGCACGTATCCGTCTTGCAAAAACAGCCGGTTTCAAGGTTATGGAACTGCTTGAAAAGAATATTTGTCCACGGGATATCGTGACAGAAGCATCTGTTTCAAATGCGATTGCTGCGGATATGGCTCTCGGTTGTTCTACAAATACAGTACTTCATTTACCGGCTGTATTTGGCGAAGCCAATCTCGATATTTCGTTGGAACTGTTTGATAAAATCAGCAAGAAAACTCCTAACCTCTGTAAATTATCACCAGCAGGCGATCAATATATTCAAGACCTTCATCGAGCGGGCGGTATTCCTGCTGTGCTTGCTGAATTGCGTAAAAAAGATGCGCTTAATCTTGATGTAATGACTGTGACAGGCAAGACTCTTGGTGAAAATTTGACGGAAATGAACGCCGTCAACTGTGATCCGACAGTTATCCGCCCTATTGAAGAGCCATATTCAGAGGAAGGCGGCATTGCTATTTTGTATGGCAGTCTTGCAGAGCAGGGAGCAGTCGTAAAGCAATCTGCCGTGGCACCGGAAATGATGGTGCGAACTGCCAATGCGCGCGTATTTGATTCAGAAGAAGCAGCATTTGAAGCCATTATGGGGCAACAAATCAATAAAGGCGATGCAATCATCATTCGCTACGAAGGTCCTAAAGGTGGTCCTGGAATGCGCGAAATGCTCTCCCCGACAGCCGCAATTGCGGGAATTGGTCTTGGCTCTGATGTCGCACTTATTACAGATGGTCGTTTCTCCGGCGGAACCCGTGGCGCAGCGATTGGGCATGTTTCTCCGGAAGCAGCCGACGGCGGCATGATCGCATTTGTAGAAGAAGGTGATAAAATCGAAATTAATATTCCAGAGCGCAAACTTAATCTGCTTGTTGATGAAGCAGTTATTGAAGAGCGTAAAAAAGGCTGGAAGCCTCTGGAAAAAGAAATCTCTTCTCCGCTTCTTAAACGCTATAGCCGTATGGTTAAAAGTGCCGCTTCAGGAGCTGTGTATAAATAGTTCGTACTTGTGCGAGACACGATGAACCCGCAAGAGTTTCTTGGGAGTTTCGTAGTGTCTGTATAAAAATAGCAATAAGTTGAGCGTTGGCATGTGATCCACATGATAGTGCACGACTTTTTGAATAGTTAGAAAAGGGCTGTCCTGCCAATGTAGGACAGCCCTTTTTATTTGCAAAAAGTTAATCGTGTGAGCGCAATTGACCCTCATTCAAGCAAGGTTTTTAAAGAAGCAGAGGCTAGGCTGTGCAGAAGATCTATCCTGTCCTTTCTTACTTAGGTGTCTGCTTTATTAAAGCATCGTAGTCTGGTGCGCATGTTATGCACATACGTTCGTATTCTGTTTGTAAAATTGTAAGCAAAATTTGAAAAATACGAACAAATTATCAACATAGTACGCACAGAATGTTCGTAATTAAAGTAAGTGGTTGATTATTGGTAGCTATAATTTGTCATCTTTCAAAATATATTGTGGAAAACTTCCTCGGTGAACCATCACTTGTTATCAAACTGGGCATAGTTGGTGGCGTAGATGTGTGTGCAGGCTGGATTTGTCTGCCTCTTTGCATAGAAATATTGCGAGACACGATGGTGCTGTAATAGACTTTAATGTTGGAATATTAGTCCGTGATTGTTGTTATTACAGAAATGAATGCGGTAAGTTGTAGTGTTTGGCTTGTTCTTTGCCGTCGAAATGTGCAAAATGTGCGTTGCCCGCCAGTAAACTGTATATTCAGAGTCGATACCTTTGTTACGGGTGGTATATGGACTCTGTTGGTGAATAACGTATTGATTACGATGCCGTGATCCTATTGAAGTTGCGAGGAAATATGAGCCAGATGCCTTTGACTCACAAAAGAATCGCCCGAATTTTGGGTGTCTCGGAGACAACTATCAAAAGTTACAGGCGCAAGTTCCCGAACTGCATTCCTGTAGCGAGCAAGGGAAAGCCAATTCAGTTTACTGAAGAAGCTCTGGAAGTGTGTCGCGCTATTCGTGACTTATTCAGCGCGGGGTTTTCTGTAGATGAAACACACCAGCGGCTTGCCGAGCTATTTAAATTTATTACCCCGCCAGTGGTTGAAGAGCCAAAAGAAGAAGTTGAAGCTGTTGAAGTTACATTGCCGAATGACTACAAATTGGCAATGAGCAACCTTGCTAAAAGTATGGTGAATTTGTCTTTAAAGCAGGAACAGATGCTTAAGAAGATGGTTTCTATTGAAAACCGTCTGCAACAGCTTGGACTTGTGAACAAAGCTTCTACAACTTCTCCACCCCATGATCCTGTTCTTGAAGAGGTGCGCGCTCTTGCTGAACGAACAGAAGAGCTGTGGAATGCCCTAGCCTGTTCACGGGTAGAAGACCTTGATGTCGAAATGCAGGATGATTATTCTGAAGAGCAAGATTCGCAAACGCAAAAGGCAACTGTTCATAGATTAGTGCCGCTGCGTGACGTTATTTCGCATGACCCACCACGAAAAATGTTCGCATTGCCGTTGCTTATTCAAAATAATGAAGGCGCCTATACGCCGTTAGTAGGACGCGGAAACAGTCGACTGACGCTTAACGATTTTCGTGCATCAATTATGGCACATTTTGTTGAGGAGCATTGCTATACCCTGCGATGGTCTGAAAACAACTCCGGCTGGCAGCTTGATTTATTGCAGGAGCGGGCGGACGTTCCCCACAATATCTGTTTGATAATGGCGCAGACTTCTACTTTGAGCGGTTCAGCTATGGTTATCAAGGACATGACCACCAATGGGCACCGCATTACGCCTGACGCATTGCAAGATTTTATTTTGGATGTCTATTCGCGATAACTTACGTCTTTTCAATATAGTAGATAAAACCATCACATGTTCGGTACATGTACTATTCTTTCAAAAGATAGTATTACTTGCAGCAAAAGGTGTGCAACCAGAGTTGCTGGCGACACCTCTAGGTCTGTAAGAATAACGGAGTACCAAGATGGGACAAGTCTTAGCAATATGCGTGAGTGCAAAGAAGGGTGAGCAGAAAAAGCCTGTTGATTCAGCTTTACTCGTTGAAGAGCATGGGATTGAAGGCGATGCGCATGCGGGCAGCGGCAGGCAGGTAAGCCTACTTGCTGTGGAAAGCGTCGACAAAATGCGGCATAAACTCCCAACTCTTAAAGCAGGTGATTTTGCAGAAAATCTGCTTGTGGATGGATTTCCTATTACTTTTTTGCGTGTGGGACAGCAGTTTTCTATTGGCTCAACACTGCTTGAGCTAACGCAAATAGGAAAAAAATGTCATTCAAAATGTGAGATACACAAAGCTGTCGGTTTTTGTGTAATGCCAACTGAAGGAATTTTTGCCAAAGTTCTTAAAGGCGGCGAAATAAAAACAGGGGATGAAATCACCCTTGTATCATAATGAATGTAGCTCGAACGTTCTCTTACAATGAAAGGGCGTTCGAGTTTTATTATTTGCAACGTAGTTGGGCAGTATATCGCTAGTCGCCAAACGCTCTATTTTGCATCGGCTCTTGGTAGCAAAAATGCTTTGCACCTGCCTTATAAAGTAGAGAAAGCGGGTAATGCTGCATAGAGTGAAAAACGGTACTGCACTACAGTTCTTTACTTTTAAAAATGTGTCGCTTTGAGTTCCACTACTCGAGAAGAATAGCACAAAAAAAGGCGTTTCCTTATGGAAACGCCTTTTACTATATTAGCAAATAGGGGACTTACTGAATAAGTGCGAATTCTGCACGACGATCCTGAGCCCAAGCTGCTTCGTTTGCGCCCTGAGCTGCTGGACGCTCTTCACCGTAAGATACGATTTCGAGCTGAGTTGCGGATACACCGAGAACGATCAGGTAATCCTGAACAGCGCGTGCGCGGCGTTCACCCAAAGCGAGGTTGTACTCAGATGTGCCGCGTGGGTCTGTGTGACCAGCGATGAGCATACGCATTGTAGGGTATTTTTTCAGTAATTCAGCGTTCTGCTTGAGAACGTCGCGGTACATAGGTTTGATGTCGAATTTATCGAAATCAAAAAGAATAGGGGTGTCAGCCAAAGTAGCTGCTGCAGCTGCAATCTCTTCTGCAAGCTGAGCTTCGCTGGCTGTTGCATTTTCTGCGATAACAACACTGCCGTTATCACTGTCTGAAACTTCAACAACAGCAGCTTCAGAGCCAGAAGATTTTTCTGGTGTAACAGCTACCTGTTTTTTGGCACAGCCAAAGCTCATGGACATAACCATAATGAGCAGCAGTGCAAAACCGAATCGTTTAATCATTGCATCCTCCTAAATTTTGCAAAAAGGACTCTAGAGATAGAATCTCTTTTCGTAGCAAGCATTTAAAAACCGATTTGAATAGCATGAACGTCTATAAATTACGTAAAAAAACGGAAAAATCGACGTTCTTGTTAAATTCAAAAAACTCCGTCCATTTCTTACACGGTTTCAAACTGTTGGCAAGTGCGATAACGCCCTCACCGCAAATGTCACCGTCCTGACCCCGCAGGTATCATACCCCATGCAGGCAGAGTTGCTTCTCCTGAGCCGGTTTTAACCATCCTTGGAGTCCCCCCGTGACGGGTTGTAAGATATATTTTGTACTCGCCGCTTCGATTGGATGAAAATGCTACAAAAAAGCCGTCCGGCCCAAATGCAGGCATTTCGTCGTCACCAGGTCCGAAGGTAATCTGCTTTTCTTTGCCTGTAACAAGATCAAGAGCAAAGATTCTGTGCCCTTGTGACGTTCTGCGAGCGAATACGACCAGTTCTCCATCAGGTGATATCGAAGGACTGGTATTGTATTTGCCATTTCGAGTAATACGGGTCTCTTTACCCGTTTTCAGGTCTTTGAGGAAAATGTGCGGGTTACCGCGTCTGCTGGAAACAAAGACCATTTTTTTGCCTGTAGCGTCAAAGCTTGGAGAAACATCAATTGCCCAGTTTTGAACAAGGGTTTTCTCGCGTTTGAATTTATGGTTCAGCAGATAGATGTCCGGATTTCCACCGGCAGCGAGACTGACAGCCACTTTGTTGTCAGGCAGAAATGCAGGACCAATAATAGTGTTTCCGGGAAACTTCACTTTTTGCACTCGTTGGGTCAGGCGATCCCAGATGCCAAGTGAATGGAACCTCTTGCCGATGTGGCTGAATAATATGTAGCGACCATCGGGAGACCATGTCGGGGACATGGCGAGACCGGACATATTCGTCAGCTTGTTCAGTTCACGACCTGTAGGGCGGACTGTCCAAATATCTTTCTTTTCAGGAGTGCTTTTCTTAACAAAAGCAAGTGTGGAGAGGAAAAATTCTCCGCGTCCTGTCAGTTTTTTCATTAAAGCAGAACAGAATCTGTCTGCAACATTCGGCAGGTTTTCCGGTGTAAGTTCGGAATACGCTTTGCCAAGAACCAGCTTGCCAGTAAACACTTCAAATGCGCGCAACTCAACACGAGGGCGGGCATTTTGCGGTACATCCGGCCATACTTCTGTAATGAGAAGGTCTACACTAGCCAGCTGGTATTTTTTGAAATCAATAGTTTTTCCTGAACCGCCTACAACGGTATTGCCGCCGAGAATTGTATGATCTTGTATCAGATTCATAAATGGCAGATAGAACAAGTTGTTATGAATTAGTTTGGTTAATTCAGCAGCACTTTTCGTAGTTTGAGGGCTGGTTGCAGCCTGCGGAGCAATAACTGGTTTTGACTGGATGAGGTTTATCTTGTTTTGCCCAGGACCGTAGATGTCGATTTCTAAAGAACGGGCATTTGCAGATGTTGCTGTGGCAAATGCCATGCAGAGTAGTAATGTAAGTATATAAATACGCTTCATTGTATGCATCCAGACGTTATAATTAGTGTTCCTGACTGTTAAAGTTCAGGGTTATTTCTGTCAGATCAGGACTTGGTGGACTTGGCAATTGCTCGGTATCGGCAATTGCGCGTAACGTAGAAGAATCAAAATCCGGACGACCAGAGGAATTCAACAACTGAGCATCGAGAATTTCTCCTGTCTGCGAAATAAGTACACGTACCTGTGCAACAAGAATGGTGCGTGTGGCAAGCTTTGGATAGCGCCAATTTGGTCTGATAGCAGCCATAACTGTTAACGCATATAAATCTTCAATGCTGCCGATAACGCCTTCTTGTGGTGTTCCTTCAATACCTTGCTCTGCTTTTGCAGCGTCTTCTTTTTCGACTGCTTTTTGTAAAGCCGCAAGCTCATTTTCAAGGTCATGCACCTTTTTCTGGTCATCTTTTTTTACAGTTGCCTGTGTGGAAGCCAAAGCTTTCCGCAAAATATCTTCGGGGGTTGGTTTAGGTGGAGTCTTTTTCTTTACCTTTTTCTTTTGCGGTTTTTTTTTCGTGTTAGCTTTTTTTACAGCTTTTTTCTTTTGCGGCTTCTTTTTTTTCTTCACCGCTTTTTTCGGTTCATCTTTCTTTTTTGTGCTAACAGGTTTGGCTTTTGGCTTCGCCTTTACCGGTGTCTTCGGTTTAGCTGGTTCCTGCTTAGGTGCTTTTTTTACAGCCTCTTTTTTAGGGGGAGCTGGTTTAGGCTCTTCCTTGGCAGGGGCTTCTTTCTTAGGTTTGGCTGCTGTGGCAACTGCTTTCGATTTTTGTGCAGGGGCAGGAGCCTTTTTTGCCAGTTGTACAAGTTTAACCTTGTACACAGGTACATCCAGCCGCACTTTAATTGTAGAAGCCGGCCAGTAAAGTATTGCAGCAATAAGTCCTAAGTGAAGACACAAGGAGAACAACATACTCAAAAAGCGCATGCGTCACGCACCTACTTTTTTGCTGTTGCGGTTTCTGGGTTTTCAGCAAGAACGCCCAAATTGTCGATACCGGCACCCTTAATGATGCCCATAGCTTTTACAACGCTTCCATAAGCAACATTTGTATCTGCGCGTAAGAAGAGTTGTTTATTCTGTCTTTTAACAAGACGTTCCAAATGTCCGGGAAGGTCTTGTTCTGTAACCGCATAGTCATCAAGCATCATCTTTCCATTTTTATCGATGGTAAGAATAAGATGATCTTTGTCAGAAGGCAGTGCGGAAACAGTCTCCGTTTGCGGTAGTTCAACGTCCAGTCCTTGCGTCATAAGCGGTGCTGTAACCATAAAGATGATGAGCAACACCAGCATTACATCGACAAACGGAGTAACGTTGATTTCGGAAACAAAGCCTTTTTTATTTCCCATAGATATAGCCATGTAGCTATCCTTCGCCTGCGGTGCGTTTAGGGCGCTGGGTATGCAGTTCCCGCTGCACGCGGTTTAAGAACACGCCGGAAAAAGAATTAAGCTGGACTTCGATGTCCTGCAATTTTCCAAGGAACATGTTGTAGCCGATAGCGGCAGGAATAGCGACGGCAAGACCGATAGCTGTTGCTACGAGTGCTTCTGAAATACCCGGTGCAACAGCAGCAAGTGCCGCAGATTTCATCTGTCCAATGGTATGGAAGGAGTGCATAATACCCCATACAGTACCAAAAAGACCGATAAACGGTGCAGAGTTAGCACAGGTTGCAAGAAACGGAAGCGCGGAAGAAAGAGAAGCAGACTGCATGGATACGCCTTGATCCAGTGAGCGCTTAACGTTGTCTGCAATGACTGTTGCGGAAGTTACGCTTTCGCGCAGACGTGTATATTCGTCTACGCCCTGCTGTGCTACGAAAAAGAGTGGGGAGGAAGCATCAGTGCCGACAGCCTGAACTGCTTCGCGCAGGGATTTAGCGTTCTGGAATGCTGTGATGCCTCTGGCAGCACGTTTTTTCGCAGAAGAAAGCGTGAACCATTTATTACACATAATAGTCCAACTAATAAGGGACATTGCAGCAAGCATGCCGAGTACAATTTTTACGACAATGGTGGCTTGCCCAATGAGCATGAGGATATTGGTGTCACCCATATATTTCTCCGGTTGATGTTACGGATATATTTATTGTGAGTCTGAAGCGTTGTACCCTAAATAAGTGACGGTTAAAAGTTATTACGTATCATGCTTATTTTTTTCTCTTTTATAGTGTAAAATGAATATTGCACTAGTATGTTTCTAGCTGGTTTGGACGGTGTGTTTTGCTGTTTTTTGTTTGCAGCGTAATGTGCCTTGCAGTACTTGGTTATTTTGAGTATTTACCTTTTTTCAAACAGTGTTTGAAAAAAGGTAACTGCCTAGGAATTATCCTGATCATTCAGTGCTTCTCTTCACACACGGAAGCATACCTGAAACACAGCGTGATTTTACGTATAGATCAGTGTTTTTATCCCCTTACCCTTGAAACAGCGCATGAAAGTGTTTATTCTTCTACGACTTTACTCTTCGTGATGCTAGCTGCGAGTCTATGAGACAAACGCAAGGAGACCTGACCATGAGATGCCCCCGTTGGCAACAGCTGCTTATACTCGTCATGTTGAGTATGGTTTTGGCAGCCCCTGTTTACGCCGAGACTGTACCTTCATCTGGTGACATGACCGAGTCGGCAGATATGAAAGAACTCGATAAAGGCGCGCTGGACGTTGATATTCAACGCGAAGCTTCGCCTGAAGAGCGAACTGCTGTTGCAGAAGAAATTAAACAGGCTGCAAAAGCAGTTAAACCGGAATCTACTGCCGGAATTCTTTTTTCCGGAACATATAATCTTAAAGAAGCGGTACTCAAAGCTCTTGCCGACAACCCTTCCATTGAAGCAGCCCGCAGAGGCGCAACCAGTGCCGAAGAAACCAGAAAGTCTGCTCGTGGTGCATTTGGACCGGCTTTAAGCACAAACTACGGTTGGACATATTCCAAACCAAGTTTGAATGGCAGTCAGCACAATTACCAGTGGGCAGTTGAAGTTACTCAGCCTATTTTCACTGGTTTCAACCTGCTTGCAACTTACAATAGTGCAGCCCTTACTGCTGAAAGTCAGGATCTTGCACTGAGCTTAGCTGAATTGAACTTGATTTTTGTTGTACAGCAAAACTTCATTAATCTGTTAACAGCACGCGAAAATGTCGAATCTGCAAAAGACTCTGTAGAACGTCTGGCTTCTCAGCTTAAAGTTGCACAGGCATTCTATGATGTTGGGCTTAAGCCACGCATTGACGTTCTGCGCGCAGAAGCACAGCTTTCCGAATCTGAAAACACTCTTATTTCTGCACAGAATACAGTTGTTATTCAGGAAGCACGTTTGAACACATTGCTTAATCTGCCAGTTAACGCACATATTAATTACAAAGGTGAACTTGCATACTTCCCATTTGACCAACCATTGGAAGTGAGCCTTGATACTGCGGCGCATTACCGTCCAGATATTTTGATTGCCCGCAAAGCTACTGAAATTTCTCAAGAGCAGGTAACAGTAGCTGCCAGTGAATTTTATCCACAGGTTAAAGGTACTGTGACGTGGACTAAAAATGGCGACGGCATAGAAGTTAACGGGTATAGTCGTAGAACCATTTTGGTTCCTCTGGCACGTACTCAGGTTGGCGCGCAAGCATCATGGAGCGTCTTCTCTTGGGGTACTACCTACTTTGCAACAACCAGCGCAAAACAAACGGTTCTTTCCAATAAAGCCAGCGAAGCCAACACATGGCAGGAAGCTGCGTTTGAAGTAAAGTCCCGTTACCTCAACATCATCAACGCTGCAAAACGTATTAAAGTGGCAGAAAAAACTGTTGCTGCGGCAGAAGAAGCCTACCGCATGGCAGTTGCCCGTTACCAAGCGCAAGTTGGAACAAACACAGACGTGCTCGACGCACAGGCTGACCTTTCCTCCGCGGAAGCATCTCTGATTTCTGCACGCGGTGATTACATGATTTCTGTAGCGTCCTTGTATAATGCAACAGGAACTAAGGTTCCGGGACTTACAACCAGCAATATCATCAATGAAACTGGTCGTGGATTGGAAGCGGACATTGCAAGTGATATTAGAAAAGATGAAGCAGCAGAACGCCGTGACGATACAGGCGCTCTTGATCAGCCTCTTAACACTGAAGAAGATCGTCAGATTGAAAATACACTTGAATCAGAATCAGATCAGTAAAAATACGTAAGGTACTTGTGGTATAGGTATACATTAGCAAGATATCTTACGATTTCGTTTACCAAGAAAGGCTGTCCTTTGAATAAAAGGACAGCCTTTTGTTGTGAGGAATTGGGGGGGAGCCTCTGGCGGCTCTCCGAGGGGGCTGTCTCCGACGGCTGGGCTGAAACTTTTGCAAAGCTTCCCCCAGACCCCCTTCAAAACTTTTTATTATGCGAGGATATTCTGTCGCATATGTTTTTGTACGGCTAATTGGGAGTGATTTGAAAACAAAAGGCTGTCCTATGTATATTTAGGAAAACCAAAGTCTTTGGTAAAATTAAATAGCGTAGCCGGAAAGAAGTAGCATAGTCACAACGCTTTGCTCGACAATTGGTGATAAACCAGGTCTGAGCCACACAGTCATTGTTGCGCCACCAAACATGTTTTTACCAACTCGCACAACGCCGAGAGTTTTGTTTCCTCGAGTCACCTTGTAGCCAAGTGGTGAACCATGGACTTTGCCTTTTTCGTCTTTAAACACGGATGCAAGCTTGTATCGTTTGCCTAGAATATTAGCCCCACCGCTCAATGTAAGATTTGTGTGTACCAGACTATCAAGACCTACTTGTTCTAAAAGCTCACTTTTTGCATCAATATCAGGCATGCTAATGCCGATATTGCCGATAACTCTTCCTTTACGGGTAATTACGGCAACATAAGGGTTGTGCAGTCGCATCCCAATGCTTGGGAGTGCAAACGCTTGTCTTTTGCACTCAGCAGAAAGCTTCCATTTTTGGGCGGCTTTGATGGTAAGATCGATATTCTGTGCACCAGCATAGTAAATAAGACCAGCTTGGTAGCCGATGCTTTTGTATGTGCCAGTGGCAATATTTTCTAGCTCAAAATCAGAAGTTAAGCCGATTCCAGAGTATTTCAGCTCAGCAGTTTTTGCTTTTGGGTGAACGCCGTACAAAGGAGCTTTAGAGCCCATGCAACCTGTCAGGCAGAAAACGAGCAGTAAGCAGAAAAGAGTTTTTTTCATAGTTTCTCATTGATTAGGTAGTAGTTGAGTTAGAGAAGAAAATTCAACAAAAACGTATAATATACTGTGAAGATTGCCTTTATCAAATACGGTGAGCATAGGAAAGCAAAACACGCCGTTAGAGCTAACTCTTAGGTACAAAAAAAGCTCTTAATTCATATGAATTAAGAGCTTTTGAATTCGATGGTGCCGGGGGAGAGACTCGAACTCTCACGGAAATACATCCACTAGACCCTGAACCTAGCGTGTCTACCAATTCCACCACCTCGGCACGTTTTTCGACGAAGCTTTTGTTGTGCTTCGAGGAGTGGTGTTTATCCATAAAACAAAAAGCATGCAAGCTTTTTTTAAGAAAAATCAAAAAAATATCGTAATTCTACTCGCTGAGAAAAAGAAGTATAGGTGTATATATCCCATAACAGGCTTACTTTACATGTCTATTTTCTACAATTGCATGTATAAAGAACATGCTTGTGGATTAGGTTCTTATTGTTCGAATACACACGAGGTATGTTGAGTCACGCACAGGAGTGAGGGCTGCAGAGTGTGCAATTAATTGCATGTAACCTCGTGACGTTGCGTAATAGCGCTTGCCACGCAGATTTCTCCATCAGAAACCAGCTTGTGAGCCATCTGCCACTTGAAGCACCAACCCTTTTGCTGTAACAATGTTCGCCTTCGCGCAACAGGCTGCCTGTTCGCGAAAGCATTTTTACGAAAATCACATGCTGCTGGTGGTACCCATGCAAATTGCACGAAGCATACAGGAAATCTCACTAGATCTTTCCCAAGGTTGTTGCGTCACTATCGGAAACTTTGACGGCGTACACAACGGTCATAGAAAGTTAATCAACCGCGCTAAAGAAAAAGCGGCATCTATGGGTGTACCCAGTGTTGTTGTGACCTTTTGTCCACACCCACTTAAAGTACTTGCCGGTTCGCATGCCCCTGCTCTTATTACCGATTATGAAAAGAAGTTAGACCTGCTTGAAAAAATCGGCGTAGACCTTGTTCTTTTACTTGAGTTTACACGGGAGCTGGCTGCACTTGAACCCGAAGAATTTGTAAAAAGTATCCTTGTTGATGAGCTAAAGATGAAAGAGCTTGTTGTGGGCTACGATTACGCCTTCGGTAAAGGGCGCAAAGGGAATTTTGAACTACTTTCCGCGCTGGGCGAGAAATATGGATATGGCATAGAACGTCTTGATCCTGTTATGATCGGCGACGCTATTGTCAGCTCCACACGTATTCGTGACCTCATTAAAGCCGGTAAAGTGTGGGATGTGCGACCTCTTATGGATCGTTTTTATATTATCCGCGGTACTGTTATTCATGGTATGGACCGTGGTGGAAAACTGCTGGGCTTTCCTACTGCAAACATGCGTGTGCGTGACGAACTGCACCCGAAACCGGGTGTGTACGCCACTTGGGCTGAATTAGACGGCGAAGTATATCAGGCTGTAACAAACATTGGTTACAACCCGACCTTCGGTAATGATGAGATTAGTGTTGAAACGTTTATTCTTGATTTTGATGCAGACATTTACGGATGGGAACTGCGTCTCAATTTTGTTGCGCGCATGCGTGATGAGAAAAAGTTTAGCGGACTAGATGAACTCATCGAACAAATAACTAATGATGTAACATTAGCCAGACAACTGCTCGACGCCCCTGAAGCACGCCTGTAGCATGAATATACAATCTGGAGCGCCTGATGCTCGGTCCATTTAACAAAATCTGGAAAGAATACCTTCGTGTATACCATAGTGTCACATACGTCCGTATGCTTGTGCTTGGTGTGCTTGTTGGTATTTTTGCCGGTTTAGTCGCTGTCATATTCCGTCTCGGACTCGACTATTCTCTCGACTTTATCCAACACAACCTTGCTGGATTCTCCAGTCACGGCGGACATAGTGGTGAATATCGCCCTTGGGTTATTCCTATCGCACTGGTTTCTGTCGCGTTAGTTACCGGTTTTCTGGTGGAAAAATTTCTTCCAGATTCCATTCATGGTGTCACTGACGGCACTGATGCGATGATTAAAGCGTTCCACCAGAACAAAGGTGAAATTAAACCTAAGGCTCCCATCATCAAAGGGATCACTTCTATTATGACCATTGCAGCGGGTGGTTCCGCAGGTCAGGAAGGCCCTGTTTCCCAGCTTGGTGCTGGGCTTGGTTGCTGGTTTGCACATAAATTCGGGCTTTCTACTAAAGAGCGTCGTATTTTAATGCTCACTGGTGCTGCCGGTGGTCTGGGTGCTATCTTCCTTGCGCCTCTTGGTGGCGCTATGACAGCCATTGAGGTTATCTACAAAGAAGACTTCGAATCAGAAGCTATTGTTTCTGCGGTAACATCGTCCGTTGTTGCGTATTCCCTTTTCTTTATGGCATTTGGCTCCAAGCCAATGTTTGATATTCCGGAATTCCACTTCAACGATGCACGGGAGCTGTTGTTTTACGCCATTCTTTCCGCTGCATGTGCCCTTGCAGCGTGGATTTACGTCCGAACCTTCCACTTCCTCAAATACTCAGTGTTTGAAAAGCTCCGCCAGCGTGTAGGCATAATGTGGACAATGGCAGCTGGCGGTCTCATCATGGGCGTGTACGGCATGTTCTATCCGGAAGTGCTTTCAACCGGACATCACGGCTTGGAACAAGCAATTAACGGTAGCCTGCCGGTATTTACCATGCTTGTGCTTCTTTTTGGAAAAACACTGGCAACGTCACTCACCCTCGGCTCCGGCATGAGTGGTGGCATGTTTGCCCCTGCACTGTTTGTAGGGGGCATGACAGGTGGTGTTGTCGGATTTACCGCAAACAGCTTTTACCCGAATATTGTTACCCAGCCGGGCGGTTATGTTCTGGTAGGTATGGCAACATTTTTTGCTGGAGTCGCAAACGCGCCTATCGGGCCGTTAATTATGGTTTGCGAACTGTCGCAGGGCTATGGTTTGCTGGCTCCGCTTATGCTCGCAGGTGCTATCTGTGTTGTTATTAGCCGTAAAGTTTCACTCTATGAAAATCAGGTTGAGAATAAATTTGAATCTCCTGCGCATATTGTTGATTCTACAGTAAACATTCTCGAGAACCTGCACGTGGGCGACTTCTACCAACGCGGACGTGTAACGATTCTTGAAGAATCTATTACACTAAAGGCTTTGACAAACATTATTACCGGCACAAACGAGTTCTTCTTCCCTGTGAAAAACATTGCAGGAGAAATTACAGGCATTCTTTCCATCAACGATGTGCGAAACATATTGTACGAGGAAAGCTTGTTTGATCTTGTTGTCGTAGGTGACTTGGCGCGTAAAGGTGTAACACTCCATGACGATGATGACCTGTATACCGCGTTGGTTAAGTTTGTAGACTCAGACCTTGGACAGATTCCAGTTGTGCAGGAAGATAATCCGCATGAAATTCTTGGTCTCATCAACCGAGCCGATGTGTTCCGTGCCTATAAAAATCATTTGAGCACAATCCACGAAAACGAAAAATAGGCTTTTCGCAAGCTTGCGGTGGCACTTCGAGGGACTGCTGTCTCCGACGGCTGGGCTGAAACTTTTGCAAAGTTTCCCCCAGACCCCCTTTAAAGCTTTTTAGTATGCGAGAATATCCCGTTGGATATGTCTTTGCACGGCTTCGCATAATCTGATTTAAACAAAAAGGCTGTCCTATGTATGTAGGACAGCCTTTTGTGCTTTATGTTTTCGATATAGTAAGTGCATGTTGCATTCACAACATCTTTTCGCATGTCTTTTTTATAATAAAATATCAGTAAGTAAAGGGTATGTTGTATGGGGTTTCCTTAATACCTAATCAATAATTAGAAATTGAGCTAAATGTCTTGATAAAACACTAGGTTAATTTCTTTCAATAAGTGTACGTGGTTTCAATAGCACATAAGGTTTCGGTGAAATCGTATACAATTATTCCTTATGCAATAAAGATTAATCGTAAAAAAATATTTTCAAATTATTGACATCGCTAGTTTTTTCATGTCAACAGCCTCGACGTTATTTTTTTTATAATGTAAATAAATTTGTAACAAAATGTTATTTCGCCTTCCCCGATCAACTGCGTGAAGTGACATTTTGAAATTATTTTATAGAGGGATGGTTGGGAGGCTGTATGAATTTAACTACCATGCGTTTTAAAACAAAATTAATTTTAGGGATAGGTGTCCCTATGGTAATGCTCAGTTTGCTTGGGACTGTATGCATTACGAATATTGATAACTTGACGCAAACCTCCGGTTGGGTTGAGCACACGCACTATGTTCTTGAACAAGCGGAAGCCCTTCAAGGGAGCGCCATTAATATGGAAACCGGTATGCGTGGGTATTTGCTGGCAGGCAAAGAGGCATTTCTTGAACCGTATACTAATGGAGAAAAAAGTACATACGCAACAATTGCAGAGCTTAAAAAGACGGTAAAAGACAATCCTAACCAAGTGGCAAGACTTGAAGAAGCTGAACGTGTCCTCAAAAGTTGGCAACACGATATTACAGAGCCAATCATTAGCTTGAGACGACAAATTGGTAACGCTCAGACCATGAATGACATGGCAAAGCGCGTAGGCGAAGAGCAAGGCAAAAAATATTTTGATTCTTTTCGTGCACAAGTTGCTGGTTTCATAAAAGCTGAAAAAGCGGAGCTTGCACGATACCAGAGTACAGGCGGCATGGGCTCCCGCGTATCAGCTACCTATGAAACAATTATCATGGGCACGAACTTGCTCGCTGCGGCTGTCGATATGGAAACCGGCATGCGTGGTTTTTTGCTGGCAGGTAAAGAAAATTTTTTAGCACCATATAATAATGGCTCTGATAGCTTTTATGCTCAAGCTGCAAAGCTGAAGCGCAAGGTTGCAGGCAACCCTGCTCAAGTTCGTCGAGTAGCCGCAATGGTTGGCACTATACGAGAGTGGCAAACAAAGGTTGTTGCTCCAAGTATCCAGCTACGCAGAGATATTGGTCACGCTAAAACCATGGATGACATGGCTGATATCGTCGGTGAAGCCAGAGGCAGAAAGTTCTTCGGAAAATTCCGTCAACTTATGGCAGATTTTGAACGCGACGAGCGGGCACTGATGGAAGTTAGACAATCAGAAAACGACGAGACCGTCACCGAAACCATGGTTCTTGTCATAAGCTGTATTGTATTAGGCTTCGCGATATCCGGTGTTCTAGGGTACATTATTATCCATAGCCTGAACAGCCAGCTTGATACTATCCGTGTGTATGCGCAGCAGGTCGCAGATGGTGACCTTGAGAGCACTCTTGAGGGGACATTCCCGCCAGAGTTAGACCGTGTGAAAACTGCAATTGAGCAAATGGTTGAAAATCTGAAAGAGCGCCTTGGCTTTGCTCAAAGCGTACTTGATGGCATTTCTAACCGATTCCCAGTGTTAACCCTTGATGCTCAGGGCAACATAACCTTCCTCAATAGTCGACTGGTGGAAGCGTGCGGTAAAACAGGTAGTACAGAAGAATTCATCGGCAAGCATATGGACGCACTTGGCGTTGATAGCCAGACCACTCCTTCTGTGCAAGCGCTTACTAACGGTGAGATGGTTCAGAGAGAGTTAATCGTTCAGCGGAGCGAAGGGGATCGAATTCTTGAGGCAAATGCTAACCCTCTATATGACCTTGATAAAAATTTAATAGGTGTATTCACAGTTTATTACGAACTGACCTCTATCCGCAATCAGCAGGCAGAAATTCAGAAAAAGAACAAGCTGATGGCGGAGATAGCAGAGCAAGCAACAGGTATTGCGAACTTGGTTTCCGTCGGTGCTGAAGAGCTTGCAGCTCAAGTGGCAGAAACAACCGAAGGTGCTCAGCGTCAGAGTGCACGTACTTCTGAAACAGCAACCGCCATGGAAGAGATGAATGCTACAGTGTCAGAGGTGGCACATAATGCATCGCAAGCTTCAGAAAACGCCTCTAAATCACATGCAACTGCCTCTCGCGGTGAATCCGTTGTTGATGAGATGGTCGCGTCTATTCAAGAAGTGCATGGGCAGATGGATACATTACGCCGTAATATGGACTCGCTGGGTACTCAAGCTCAGGACATCGGAACAGTCATCACGGTTATTGAAGATATTGCTGACCAGACAAACTTGCTGGCTCTTAATGCAGCTATTGAAGCAGCGCGTGCAGGTGATGCTGGTCGAGGCTTTGCTGTCGTTGCAGATGAAGTACGTAAGCTGGCAGAAAAAACCATGGATGCCACCCGTGAAGTAGTAGCTACCATCACAAGTATTCAAAAAGGTGCTGAAGCAAGTATTGCCGCTACTGGCGAAGCAACAAGATCAGTGGAAACAAGCACAGCACTCGCTGGTGAATCTGGAGACCTGCTCAACTCTATTGTTCAGCTAGCGGGCGAAACAGCGAGTCAGGTTGAATCTATCGCTACAGCAAGTGAACAACAGTCTGCGGCAAGTGAGGAAGTCAACAGGGCTGTTGAGGAAGTAAGTATGATCTCCGATGAAACCGCTCAGTCAATGTTGTCGGCATCACAATCTGTTGAAAGCATGGCGCATAATGCGCAAGAGCTTAGAGGATTGATTAGTCGCCTTGCGCACTAAGTAGAAATAACAAGAAGGAACAGGGAGCAGCCATCGTTACTATTGAAGATGGCTGCATCCTTTTTTATGAAGAATGGATTTTGCGACACTCTTAGCCCTTATTCTGGTAAGGGCTTTTTCTATTGTATTTGGGAAAACAAAATTCTTCAAAATCGGTTCTCAATATGGTACTTCTCAGACCAAATAATTGGTCAGACCACATGAAAGGATTACATGAACAAGCTATCTTCCGCCCCAAAAAAAGAACAATTAAAAATATACGAACAAGTCGTGCTGCGCATACAAGAAATGGTACAAACCGGAGCGCTTGGTATTGGCGATAAGTTGCCGCCAGAGCGGGATTTGGCACAGACATTTCAAGTTTCCCGCAGTTCAATCCGTGAAGCAATACGCTCTCTACAAGAAAAAGGGATTGTAGAAAGCAGACGCGGAAACGGAACGTATATTATCCATACTGGAAATATTGTTGAGCCATTGGCGGAGGCTGTTACAGAACAACGAATTTATTTATTGCAGATTATGGAGTTCCGGCAGGCAATTGAACCTGCAATGGCAGGGCTTGCGGCTCGCAATGCTACGCCTGAACAACTGGATGCTATTGCAGCTATTATTGAGGAAAAAGCACCGGAACCACCAGCGGGGAATCCGTGGGAAAAAGACATTCGATTCCACTGTGCTATTGCCAAAGCTTCTGGAAACCCGCTGTTTGAACAAGCGTTATATAACGCAAGCACCGCGCTTGAAGAAATACGGCAGGCACCGCTTCAATCTCCTGAACGCAGAGCGCAGTCCTGTTCTATGCATAAAGAAATTTTTAACGCTATCCGTACCGGTGATGCAGCGCTGGCGACAGAATCTATGCGCACGCACTTAAAGCAGGTACACGCGCTACTCTTTACAACTGTGTGATTCTAAGCTGTACACTTGTGCTGCTGTCATCTTTTATTACGCACAAAATTAACCAGAACAATCAAGGTGAGGAAATGTTATGCAAGATGTTCGTAAAATAGCCCGTGAAAGAATGAAAGGTTTTTGCAAAGTCTGTAAGGAATGTGACGGGCGAGCCTGTTCCGGCGAGGTTCCAGGTATGGGTGCACTTGGAACTGGGGCTTCATTTAGAAGCAATATAGAGGCACTGGCAGACTACAAATTACGCATGCGTACTATTCATGATGTTTCTGAACCGGATACTCGTTCAACCGTTCTTGGGTACGACCTTTCTATTCCGGTATTTGCAGCACCAATCGGCGGTGTATCGTTCAACATGGGCGGGAAGATAAGTGAAGAAGAATACATTACTTCAAAGCTGAAAGCATGTGACGCCAACGGTATTGTTGGCTGTACTGGTGACGGTGTGCCACCGTTTATCTCAGAAGCGGGATTCGGTGCAATTAAGGCTGTGAACGGTAAAGGTATTCCGTTCATTAAGCCTTGGGAAGGTGCTGAATTTTTCGAGAAAATCGAAAAAGCTGCTGAAACTGGCTGCACCACCTTCGGTATCGATATCGACGCCATTGGTCTTATCACCCTTGCTAAAATGGGACGCCCTGTTGCACCGCGCGGTGTTGAGCGTTTAAAAGCGCTTATTGAAAAAATTCCGGGGCAGGTATTGCTCAAGGGCATTATGACTCCTGAAGATGCGCAGGCAGCAGTAGAAGCCGGAGCCGCAGGTATTGTTGTTTCCAACCACGGTGGTCGCGTTCTTGACCATACTCCGGGTACAGCACATGTGCTTGCAGATATCGCAGAAGCAGTAAACGGTGAGCTTGCTGTTCTTGTTGATGGTGGTGTCCGTACTGGTGCTGATATTTTGAAAATGATCGCTTTGGGTGCAGACGCTGTTATGATTGGACGTCCGTTCTCCGTAGCAACTGTTGGCGGTCTTGAAGAAGGTGCTTCCAAGTACATTCAGCAACTTACCGGAGAGCTAAAATCTGCTATGGTTCTCACCGGCTGTGAATCTATTGACGATGCTAATTTCAACATCATTACCGATGTGCTCGGACAATAGCGCTATAGGTAGACTAGGAAATTAACAAAGCGGTCATATGCTGGCTACAACCAGCATATGACCGCTCTTTTATGTGCGTATATCAACAGCAATATGCTGTTTTATAATTTGACTCGATGAACTGTCTGGAATTTACGGTCAACAGTGCGCTGATACTTTACCGCCGGTGCGCCGAACATCATAACATATGCTGCATCGTGCTCTTGCGGGATACCCAGCATTTCTTTGTAGTCTGGAACCAAGCCTGTGAGCGCCTGTAATGCAAATCCACACCACAGACTGCCTAATCCAGCATTTGTTGCTGCCAGATCGAAGTGAGTAAGAGCAATTGCAACATCAATATGCGCAGAAGCTCCAGCTGTAGGCGCTGAAACAATAAGCATATGTGGTGCGTTTCGGAATATAATGTCGTTACCTTGGGCATGCGCTTTTGCAAACGCTTTAAAATGCCCTAAACCTTTCGGTAACCGTTGTTCTGTAATCGCTTCTGTAATGTGCTTATATGTGTGGTCAGATATTTTTTTCATTACATCCATATCGTCCACAACAGTAAATTGCAGTTCCATAGCATTTTTTGCTGTAGGTGCATTTGCAGATAATTCGATCAATCTATTGATGAGTGCTGTATCAACATTTTCCTGCTTGAAACGACGAACGGAGCGGCGTCCGCGCATGAGTGTTTCGAGCTGCTCATCAGATGGAAAGCTGTTTTTGATAGTTTTACAGTCGCTTGGCTCTACATCAAGAATAGATATAGCGCCTGAAGGACAGATAGCTAAACAGTGTAAACACTTCAGACAACGAGCTTCACGGGACGGGTCAATAGAAGGGTGTTCACTATCAAAACGAATAATTGTTGTAGGACAGTCTGCAACACACAGACCGCACTGAATGCATTTTTCAAAATTAACGTTAAAATCAAGCATATTTTCTCCGTATGCCACAATATCAATCTACTTTATTTTAAAAAACAAGATATTGCGTTGTGCCGTGTGCAGGGAAATCGTTTTTTAGTGTGGCATCATGTCGGCGCACAGTACTGCAAAAAAGAGACGGGATAAAGGACGATATTTTTTGTCGAGAATATTTCACCAAAAAAATATCATATTTTAACAGGATAAGGGCATAGTTACAGCCCAGTGGCACAATGACAAAAAGCTGTAACAATGTTGTCACAAAAAATGACTATCTAGAGCACGGCTCGAGGAGCAGGCAAGGATGTCTGAGCAGGTCGGGTCGATCACCTAGATATATTTTTTGGAGCATGTATGCCTGATATGACTTACTCTCCCAAAGCGACACCGCAGGTGTCTTCTGTGACTGACTCTCAAGGATTTAACCTTACTGTTATTTGCCGCTGGCTTGCTGTTGCTGCGTTAATTTACTGTATGCTGCTTGCCGTAGGCATGATTGGCGCAGGATTTAAGACTGCGACTGCCGGACAAGCAAAAACATTATTTGCCTTTGCCTCAAATCCGTTTCTCGGACTTATTATCGGTACGGTGTGTACCGCTCTTATCCAGTCCTCAAGCACAGTAACATCTATTATTGTAGGGCTTGTTGCAGGTGGCTTGCCGGTGTCACTGGCTATCCCAATGATTATGGGAGCCAACATCGGTACTACTATCACCAATACAATCGTCAGTGCTGGGCATATGCGATGCAGTACTGAATTTAAGCGTGCGTTTTCTGCCGCAACCGTGCACGACTTTTTCAATTTGATTGCTGTTGGTATCTTTTTACCACTCGAAATATTTACCGGCTTCCTGCAAAAATCCAGTTTAGCCATTGCATCCATGTTTGTAGGCGGAAGTTCTATGAGCATGAAAGGAATGAACTTTATTAAGCCGATCACCAAGCCGTTGATTGGTGGGTTGAAAGGAATGTTCGGTGCGTTTTCACCTGAGATTCAGGGCGCGTTGCTTGTAGTTATAGGCATTGGACTTATTTTCTGTGCAATTACCATGATGGGTAAGCTGCTCAAGAAACTTATGGTTGGTCGTGCTAAAAATATGCTGCATACCGCAATTGGGCGTGGCTCATTCGCGGGTATCCTTTCCGGCATGGTTGTCACCATTCTTGTTCAGTCTTCTTCAACAACAACCAGCCTTATGATCCCGCTTGTTGGCTCAGGCATTTTCAGCATGCGCCAGATCTACCCATTTACCTTGGGAAGTAACATCGGCACATGCGTTACAGCTCTGCTTGCTGCAACAGCTGTTGTCGGCGGTAACAGTCTTTTTGCTCTGCAAATTGCGTTTGTGCACCTGCTCTTTAATATCTCCGGTGTACTTATAATTTATGGAATACCGTTTTTACGCGAAGTGCCACCGCGATGTGCAGAATGGCTTGCAGATTACGCCGGACGAAAAAAACGCTACGCAGCATGCTACGTTCTTGGAGTATTTTTCTTACTCCCTGCAACATTCATCATGCTTGCACAGTAAAAAATAGCGACTGTAGCAGATAAAACCCCATTCAACCGAATAATTTTACTGTCCGAACGTTGTAGTAATCCTGTAAAAAAATGCCGTTCAGGAAACGGAACGGCATTTTTTTACTATTTTGTTCTTCCCAAAAGCAAAGGATAGCTTTACAGTTACCCTGAAACCGTTTACAGAATGAATTAGCTAATTTCTACTAAATTAGTCCGAATATAGAGTACGCACTGTATAGAAAGCGTGTAACCGCTTCCGGAAAGCCATCGATAGAAGAGGGTACCCCCGTATTAATCTTCTATCGCAGTTTGCCGGATGAACCTGACATAAATCGTCTGGCAATAAGTCGGTTAATCCGACTTAGCGCTGCGTGTTGCACATCCTTCGGTAGCATTCAATGGGCGAAATGCTGCCGGAGCTCCTCAAAAGAGTCCGGGGTTCAGCGATGGTTACTAGTCTGAACTCCGGACTCTTTTGCGTGCAACGAATAGAACAAAAAAAGGTCAGCATCTACTCCTAGATAATCGTGTCGGAGTAGATGCTGACCTTAAGTTTTTTTGCAGGTTATTAGTGCTTTTTATGCACAACAAGCACGTTACATGGAGCTTGTTTTAATACTCTGGTTGTCACGCTGCCAAGCAGGATAGAAGCAAGTGGGTTGGTTCCCCGCGGTGCCATAATAATTAAATCTACTTTTTCTTTTTCCGCTATTCGTGGAATTTCTTCACTTGGCGAGTTATCCACAACACGTTCTGAATACAGCGCCTTATGCTTTTCCATCATTTCGCGGACAGGTGTAAGCACTTGATTGGCATATTCTAGTGACTCTACGGAAAATTCTTTAAATTGCTTGAGGTTTTGGAACGTCTCACTGCAATACAGTACTATTATTTCCGCATTAAACTTACTTGCAAGATCAATAGCTTCAGTAGCAGCATTGAGAGAATATTCGGAACCGTCCACCGGCAATAATATTTTTGTTATTTTCATGTAATACTCCCGCATAGCACCAGAGTTTAGAGTAATTAGACTGTGTATAACCCCGTGAAGTACTGTTTATTCTTGTAGTTATAGTAGAAAACTTTCTACTTTAGAGTATGCATAACTGAAAAAATGCATTGCATACAAAGTACATAACCATACCCTGCTTACATAGCTGTAGCAATGGTATAAAAAATATATCATATTACAAAAAAAGAGTACTTATCGTAGATATCGAGACTGGAAACGATATTTCACATCAGAAAAATAACCTGCTCTTATATATTAAAATAGCAAAGTACCTTTCCGTTATACACATCATCGCACAATAAAAGCCCCTGTCTCAAATTTTGTATGAAGAGACAGGGGCTTTTGATATTTGTACTGTATGCTGCCGAGTTTTCCGAACACTTTTACGGAACAGTGTGTTCGGAAAACGCAGCATAAACGCGTAAAGGTCACGCGTCATGCGAGGAGCGTGCATAATACCTAAGTAACGCGAGTAAGCAACTTAATAAATTTTATATAGTTCATAAGTTTTTTTTGAATCTATTCACAGGTGCTTAAAACTACAGTAAATAGTAAGATATCCACTGCTAAAAATCACAGATTCACGCCAATTCTTTTGCACTATGCTGTAGATTTGTCGTTGGAAATTTCAGCAAACATTCCGTGTGAAAACTTAGGGATAAAATTGCGTACAAAAGCGGTACTTACTGCATGTTATGAGCTTGATTACTATTCACTTTCTCTTTTACAGCAATACGGTACGCCAGAATATGCGTACGTCACAGGCTCTTTTGTTACTTTTCTAAAACATGTATTATGCCTGTTGATCACAAAAAATAGCGCGAGGGACATATGACTGCACCGAAACGAAACGTATATTTGAAAACAATCCCGCTTACTGAAGCCGTAGCCAAAACACAGGCTGTGCTCGATAGAGATTTACTGCTACGTAGCGAAATTGTACCGACACATGAAGCTGCCGGACGAGTTTTGTCCGAGGCTGTGTTTGCGGAATATTCCTCGCCGACATTTCATAGTGCAGCTATGGACGGCATTGCTGTAACAGCAAAGGAAACGTTTACTGCACGCGAAGGTTCTCCGTTACGCCTTACAAAAGGGGAATCTTTCGATTCTGTGAATACAGGCAACCCCCTGCCTGAAAATCGTGATGCTGTTATAATGATCGAAAACGTCGTTTTCGTTGACGAGAACACCGTTGAAATCGAAACACCGGCGTTTCCTTGGCAGCATGTAAGACGCATCGGCGAAGATATTGTAGCAACCGAGTTGTTGTTCCCGCAAAACCAGCAAATTTCTCCATATGATATCGGGGCACTGCTGAGCGCTGGTATTTGGGAAGTGCGCGTTTGGGAAAAAGTGCGTGTTTGCATTATCCCGACCGGTGATGAAGTGCTTGATTTTGAAAAGCGTCCTGAACCAGCTCCGGGACAAGTGATTGAGAGCAATTCACAGGTTCTCGGTGCAATGGCTCGTAATTTGGATTGTATTGTAGATCGTGTTCCCCCCGTGCCGGACGTACCGGAACTTCTGGAGAAAACGGTCGAAGCCAAACTCAACGAGCCGTATCATGTCGTGATTATTTGCGCAGGTTCTTCTGCCGGTTCCAAAGACTTTACCCGTGCAACTATCGCCAAGCTTGGCGAAGTTGTTGTGCACGGCGTGGCGGCAATGCCAGGGAAGCCATCCCTACTTGGTGTCTGCAAAGATAAGCTTGTTGCGGGTGCTCCGGGATATCCTGTCAGTGCTGTTATTTGCTTTGAAGAATTGCTGACTCCGCTTATTTCATGGATCAGCCGTAAACCTGTTCCTGCCCGTCCGACTGTAGATGCAGAATTGACCCGCAAGATGCCTTCTAAATTGGGTGTAGAAGAGTTTTTGCGACTTTCCATTGGCAAGGTTGGTGATAAATACGTTGCAACCCCGCTTGCCCGTGGTGCCGGATGCATTACAACAATGTCCCGTGCGCAAGGAGTGGGGCGTATTCCTGCTCAATCAGAAGGCACAGATCAACACGCAACAGTGCATACCGAGTTGTTAGTAGAAGAAAAGCGTCTTGATGAAGTGCTTGTTACTGTCGGTAGTCATGACAACACGCTCGATATTCTTGCTGACGAGTTAATGGGGTTGGATACTCCATTGCGCCTTGCCTCTAGTCATGTGGGGTCAATGGGCGGTATTCTGGCTGTAAAGAATGGCTCATGCCATATGGCAGGTGCGCACCTCTTTGATCCGGAAACAGGTGACTACAACTTCCCGTTTATCGATAAATATTTACCGGACACAGATGTTACGCTGATAAATCTGGCAATCAGACATCAAGGCTTTATTGTTCCTAAAGGCAATCCGCAGAATATTGCATCCATTACTGACATTGCTGATGGAACTGTTCGTTTTCTTAACAGACAGCGTGGAGCCGGAACGCGTATTTTGTTTGACCACCATCTGAAAGAGGCTGGCATTACACCTTCAGCTGTAAGCGGATATGACAAGGAAGAATTTACGCACATGGCTGTAGCTGTTAATGTGCTTACAGGCGCAGCAGATACTGGGCTTGGCATTTACGCTGCCGCAAAGGCGCTTGATTTAGATTTTGTACCGCTTGCCCGCGAACGCTATGATCTGATTATTCCGACCGCTCATCTTGAAACTCCGCAGGTACAGGCTGTGCTGAAATTATTGCAGTCGCCGACATTTAAAGCACGTATTGAGGCTCTTGGCGGTTATGAGACATCGTTAACAGGACAAATTATGAAACCTGGAATCGGTCTTGGAGAGTAGCATGAAGTTTTTTAGTCCGGCGTTTGCCCCGACAGAGAACATTCCGGTTAAATATACATGTGATGGTGAAGATATTTCACCACCGCTGCAATGGTCTGACCTTCCTGAAGGGACTAAAACTCTGGCTCTTATTTGCGATGACCCCGATGCGCCTTCAGGCGTTTGGGATCACTGGCTTATGTTTAATATCAGTCCAGACGTAACAGGACTGGAAGAAAATACCCCTAAGCAGTTTGATCCATTCAGGGGTGCAGGGCACGGACTGAATAGCTGGAATAAAGCATTTTATAACGGACCATGTCCGCCAGCTGGGCAGCATCGATACTATTTTAAACTATATGCCCTTGATACACGATTGCGAATTAAACCCGGCGCAAACAAAGCAGCACTGCTAAAAGCAATGGAAGGTCATATTCTCGACCAAGCACACTTCTGGGCTGTTTATTCCCGACCTGAGTCTGAAGAATAGTTTTTAGTTCTGGTGGATTTCGAGGGGGCTTCGACGGCGCGCTGAGGCTGGTGGCTCCGAAGGCGCTGCCGCGGGCTTTAAGAACCTTTCTCGAAGAAAGGTTCTTAAAAATCTCCAAAGACTTTTATCTGCGAGATCAGCACGTTTCTTTTGTTCTCTTGCGGCTTAAGCGGCGTTTTTATCCTGTGCTCTTGTTTTTGTGCAGAATAAGTCTTTTAGATGTGAATTTATTTAGGGACGAGACATAGTAATAAAAAAGGGCGACATTATATGTCGCCCTTTTGAGTATCGTAGGTTTGAAGCGTAGCTATCTGCTGAATTTAACGCGCCCTTTGCCGAGCAAGTCGTGCATATGCACTATACCGCATAGGGTTCCGTCTTCTTCTACCACTGGGAGGACGGTTATTGCCTTTTCTTCCATAAAGTCGAGAAGTTCCGCTACGGATGAGCCTTTTTTAGCTCTGTAAGGATCTTTGACCATTATTTGCGAAGAAGGCTGCGTCATATCTAATGCACCTTTGCAAATAAGACGTCGCAGGTCGCCGTCGGTGAGTATTCCTGTAAGGCAGCCTTTGTCGTCCGTAAAGACGACAGTTCCGAGACGTCCTTTATCCATAATGCGCAGGGCTTCGGAAAGCGGAGTATTCTGAACAACAACGGGGTCAGACTCACGCAGAATAAGCGCATCTATCGGCATAGTCAGACGCTGTCCAAGCGCACCACCGGGGTGGTAGCGTTTAAAGTCTGCCGCGGTAAATGCTTTAGCTTCGATAAGGCATGCTGCGAGGGCATCTCCTATTGCAAGCGTTGCAGTTGTTGAACTTGTGGGAGCAAGGTCAAGCGGACAGGCTTCTTTAGGCACACCGGTATTGATGACGATGTCTGAAAGACGCGCCATTGTGGATGTTACACCGCCGGTTAAGGAGATAACAGACGCTCCCAGAGAGCGCATCGCCGGAAGAACTGCGTTTAACTCGTCAGTTTCACCGGAATTTGAAATAGACACCACTACGTCTTCTTCTCGAATCATACCAAGGTCGCCATGGGCACCTTCGACAGGATGCAGATAAAAAGACGCAGTCCCTGTGGAAGACAGGGTTGCTGCAAGCTTACGTCCGACAAGACCGGACTTGCCAAGACCGGTTATGATAACGCGACCTTTGCATTCTGCAAGCAGTTCGACAGCACGTACAAAGGAATCGCCAAGGTTTGCTTTCACAGTTTCCAGACCTTCAATTTCAATCTGGAGTGCTTGGCGTCCTTTTGCCAGCCAGTCGCCAGCAGGTGTGCAGATACACTTATTCATTATTTATTACGCTCCAGTGAGTCTGCAACTAGCAGCTGCATGACCCACAATTGCCGCCTGGACAAGGGATAGCATAATCCCCGTTAAAGCAAGCAAGACAGTAATCATCAGGAGATGAAACCGATTTGAGCAGCCCTTCGATGGAAAGATAGTGAAGGCTGTCCAGACCGATGAATTTTTCGATCTCCTTTATGGTATTATTGGCGGCAATCAATTCTCCCTTAGATGAGAAATTGATGCCGTAGTAACACGGAAACTTGATAGGCGGGCAACTTACTCTGAAGTGAATTTCCCTTGCACCAAGCTCCCGCAGCTTTTTAACTCGAGAGCGGATTGTCGTACCGCGAACAACGGAGTCGTCCACAATGACAATACGCTTATCTTTGATAAGGCTTTTAACCGGATTGATTTTAACACGGGTGCTAAAATCTCGCATATCCTGTGATGGCTGAATGAATGTTCTACCAACATAGTGGTTTCGAATCATTGCATGCTCGTACGGTAGTCCGGACTGCTGTGCGTAGCCAACAGCACAGTAGATTCCAGAATCGGGAAACGGCATGACAAAATCAGCATCTACATGTGACTCCAGCGCAAGCTGGTGCCCCATTTTCTTTCGACAGGCATATACATCTTCGCCAAAAACAAGTGAGTCAGGACGAGAGAAATAGATAAGCTCAAAAATGCAATGGCGTCTTTTCTCTACTTGCACATCCATTTGATAGGATTCAACAGAGTTGCCATCTAAAACGAGCATTTCTCCCGGCTTGATGTTGCGTATCAAGTCTGCTTCCAGCAGATCGAACGCACATGTCTCTGAGGCGATTACATGAGAGTCTCCGAGACGTCCGAGAACCAACGGGCGAATACCAAGAGGGTCTCGTACTGCAATAAGTTTATTGTTTGCCATAAGCAAAAGCGAGTAAGAACCCTGTGCCTCTTTACACGCAGCAAGCACTGCTTCTTCAAGCGGTTTTGTGCGCAGGTGTTTTACAATCAGATGCACAATGACTTCGCTGTCGATTGTGGTCTGAAAAATGGAGCCGCTTTCCTCAAGCTGAGCACGCAGTTCCATTGTATTAACGAGGTTTCCGTTGTGTGCAATGGCAAGCTGCAAGTCTTTGTACTGAACCATGAATGGCTGGGCATTTCGTAAACGAGAGCCACCGGTTGTTGAGTACCGGATATGCCCCATTCCAATATCGCCCTTCAGTTCTCTGCCAAGGTGCTGCTCATTAAACACGTCGGGAACAAGTCCCATGCCACGCTCTTCACGAAGTTTTGTGCCGTCCCATGTTACAATTCCGGCACTTTCCTGTCCTCTATGCTGCTGAGCATAGAGACCGAAGTAAGTAAGGCGGGCTGCCTCTTCGTGATTATAGATCCCGAACACACCACAATATTCACGTTTCATGGCATCCCTTCCAGCCTTTTATGGAGAATTATTCTCCAGCGTAGTATTCTTGCAAACTTTTAACAGTCAGTTCGCAGTTTCTCTGTTCTGCTATAGCCATAGATATAGCACGAGCTCCGGAAACAGTTGTGGAGTAAGGAACTCCGTACACCAATGCTTCCTGCCGGATGGACTTGGAGTCCTGCACGGTGCGTTTGCCGGAAGCCGTGTTCAAGAGGAGAGCTACTTCACCATTCTTAATAAAGTCAACTATGTTTGGGCGCCCTTCGTACACTTTTGCAACTCTGGTTGCCGGAATTCCGTTTTCTATGAATAGCTTAGCGGAACCGGAGGTTGCAAGAACTTCGAAGCCGAGATCGACAAAACGTTTGGCAACATCAAGGATGTATGGCTTGTCACGATCATTAACTGAGATGAAGACTTTGCCTTCCTGAGGTAGTACCTGACCGGAAGCGATCTGTCCCTTCATAAATGCTTCTTCTACTGTATTTGCAATGCCCATTACTTCGCCTGTAGAGCGCATTTCAGGGCCGAGAAGGATATCTACACCAGGGAATCGGTTGAATGGGAATACAGATTCTTTAACGGAAACATATCCGTGCTTGCGCATGGACCAAGGGTCGAGGTCTGCCAGCTTTTCACCGAGCATTACCTGTGTTGCAAGGCGAGGCAACGGTACTCCGGTTGCTTTGGATACAAACGGTGCTGTACGTGATGCACGCGGGTTAACTTCCAGAATAAAGATTTGTCTGTCTTTAACTGCAAACTGAATGTTCATAAGACCGATAACGCGCAACTCTTTGGCGAGTTCGATTGTCTGTCTTCTGATTTCACCGACGATTTCGGCTGGTAAAGTATGCGGAGGAAGAACACATGCGGAGTCGCCTGAGTGGATACCGGCTTCTTCAATATGCTCCATAATGCCTGCAACGTACACTTCTTCACCGTCGCTGATGGCGTCTACGTCAACTTCTGTGGCATTCTCAAGGAATTTGTCCAGAAGAATAGGATGCTCAAGATTGCTAGGAACATATTTATCAAAGTATGTAGCAAGCTGTTCTTCATCAAATACGATTTCCATAGCGCGTCCGCCAAGAACGTAGGAAGGGCGAACAACAAGCGGGTATGTGATAGTTGTAGCTGCCTTGCGTGCTTCTTCAAAAGACATAACCGTTGCGTTTGCTGGCTGCATAAGATCAAGCTTATGAATGAGAGCCTGAAAACGCTCGCGGTCTTCTGCGCGGTCAATGGAGTCAGGATGTGTTCCAAGAATAGGTACACCAGCGCGCAATAACGGCACAGCAAGGTTAAGCGGAGTCTGTCCGCCGAACTGAATGATTACTCCGTCCGGTTTTTCCAGCTCTACGATGTTCATTACATCTTCAAAAGTGAGCGGCTCAAAGTAGAGGCGGTCGGATGTATCGTAGTCAGTAGAAACTGTTTCAGGGTTGGAGTTAACCATAATGGACTGTACGTCCATGTCGCGCAGTGCAAACGATGCGTGACAGCAGCAGTAGTCAAATTCAATGCCCTGACCGATTCGGTTAGGACCGCCGCCAAGAATAATTACTTTCTTCTTGTCCGCAACTTCAATCTCATGACCTGTTTCATAGGTGGAGTAGTAGTACGGGGTGTAGGCTTCAAATTCGGAAGCACAGGTATCTACAAGGTAGTATACTGCCTCAAGTCCGAGTTCTTTGCGTAACTGGCGGATTGCAGTTTCTGGCTGCTTCCACATTTCAGCAAGCTGACGGTCAGAGAAGCCGTATTCTTTGGCGCGCTTCATGAGTGCATGAAGCTCTTCGTTTTCTGGAGCAAGAGAGTTTGCAAGACCAAAGTCTTTAATCTCTTCTTCCATTGAGATGATATCTTTCAGCTGATGGAGGAACCAAGGGTCAATGTGCGTAATCTCGTGCAGTTCCTCAATGGTCATTCCAAGGAGGAATGCATGGCGCAGGGCGAATACACGCTTAGAGTTCGGTGTTCGCAGCAGCCCCATAATATCTTCAAGTTCAGGAAGCTTGCTGCGGTAGTTGCTACCGAAACCGGCAACACCTACTTCAAGAGAGCGCATGCCTTTCTGGAAGGACTCTTTGAAGGTACGTCCAATGGACATAGCTTCGCCGACACTCTTCATTGCGGTGTTCAGTTCGTCCTGTGCACCAGGGAATTTTTCAAAAGTAAAGCGAGGAAGTTTGGTTACACAGTAGTCAATGGTCGGCTCAAACGATGCCATTGTCTCGCGGGTAATATCGTTCGGGATTTCGTCGAGAGTATATCCCACAGCAAGTTTTGCTGCAATTTTCGCGATAGGGAAGCCTGTTGCTTTGGAAGCAAGGGCAGAAGAACGGGACACACGCGGGTTCATTTCAATAACCACGAGGTCGCCGTTTTTAGGGTTTACACCGAACTGTACGTTGGAACCGCCAGTTTCAACACCAATTTCACGCATGATGGCGATAGAGGCGTCACGCATTTTTTGGTATTCAACGTCAGTAAGGGTCTGTGCCGGAGCTACGGTAATGGAGTCACCGGTATGAACGCCCATCGGGTCGAAGTTTTCAATGGAGCAAATGATAACGCAGTTATCCGCCTTATCGCGCATAACTTCCATTTCATATTCTTTCCAACCGATGATGGATTGTTCAAGAAGGAGTTCTGATTGAATAGATGCTGCAAGACCCTGTGAAGCGATAGTTTCAAGGTCTTCCATGTTGTAGGCAATACCGCCGCCTTTACCGCCCATGGTAAATGCAGGACGGATAATGATCGGGAAGCTCATTTCTTCGCCGATGCGGCGTACATCGTCCATGCTGCGGGCAATATCAGAACCCGGAACACTAAGGCCGATGTTTGCCATTGCTTCGCGGAACAACTCACGACTTTCAGCTTTTTCAATAACTGATTTGGTTGCTCCGATAAGCTCAACACCACACTCTTCAAGTACACCGGATTCTGCAACTGCAAGCGCAGTGTTCAGACCAGTTTGACCGCCAAGTGTCGGCAGTAGAGCACAAGGTCGCTCTTTTCGGATAATCTCCGCAACCGTCGCAGGTTCAATTGGCTCAATATACGTCCGGTCTGCAAGCTCAGGGTCTGTCATAATCGTAGCCGGGTTGGAGTTAACCAACACAACTTCGTACCCTTCTTCTTTCAAGGCTTTAACAGCCTGAGTTCCGGAGTAGTCAAACTCACAAGCCTGACCGATAACAATCGGTCCGGAGCCAATAACCATAATGCGCTTTAAATCTGTCCTTTTCGGCATGGTGGCAAAAATCTCTGGTTGTAAAGGTTGCACCTTCTCGGTGAAGACAGAAAATACTGTCGGGCACAAAAATAGCGGGAAAGAATTCCCCGCAAGATTAATGACGTAAGAATCCGAGATTACCGTCAACCTGTAAGACAAGGAGCGGATTGAACCTCGTGCCCTCGCCAGAAATCTCCGTGTCTTACGCTAACGGAGTTTGAAAAGCAAATTAAAATTTTGCTGTTTGAAAAATATATCCTGCCGTGCTGCGTAATGCAAGCTGTGTCCTAAATACTTGCTCTTCTCGTATCTGACTGGTACTCCCACAAGCTGAATCATTGTAAACTACTGCTGTATCGTGCGATTATACAGCAGCAGAACACCATTAGATTACATAAGGAGGCCGCTCACATGCTCGCGATTCTTGAGTACAAAGCGGGGAACCAGACAAGTGTTAAGCGTGCGCTTGACCATCTTGGTATCCCAAATAAAATTACAGCAAACCCAGATGAAGTGTTGGCGGCTCACGGAATTATTTTCCCCGGTGTCGGCGCTGCCGGTCAAGCAATGGAAGAACTTTTAGCTTCCGGTCTTGAATCTGTATTGCGCACTGCAATTGAACAGGGAAAACCGCTGCTCGGTATCTGTGTAGGTTGTCAAATCATGTTGGATTACAGTCAGGAAGGTAATACCAAAACCCTTGGTATTATTCCCGGACAGTGTAATCTGTTTAATGATGAGTGGAAGGACATGAACGGTGAGCCGATTCGTGTTCCGCATATGGGATGGAACAAGGTAATTCAGCATAAACCTTGCGAACTGCTTAAAGGCATCAGCGATGAAGACGAGTTTTACTTCGTACATTCATACTTCCCTGAGCCGCATCCAGACTATGTGATTGCAACAACACAGTACGGTTACGAATTTTGTTCTATTCATGGTGGTTCCGGCTTATGGGCTGTTCAGTTCCATCCGGAAAAAAGTGGTCGTGCAGGATTGCGCCTGATGAAGAACTTCTACAACTATTGCGAGGAGGCCGCTAATGCTAAGTAAACGTATTATTCCGTGCCTTGATGTACGCGATGGAAGATTGACAAAGGGCATCAAGTTCAAAGGTAATGTTGATATTGGCGATCCAGTAGAGACTGCAAAAAAATACTATGAAGAAGGTGCTGACGAGATCGTTTTTTACGATATTACAGCGTCGCATGAAGGACGTGGTATCTTTCTTGATGTTGTAGAAAAAGTAGCCTCAACTATCTTCATCCCATTTTCCGTAGGTGGCGGTATCAACTCTGTGCAGGATATGCGCGATGCCTTGAACGCAGGTGCTGAAAAAGTTTCCGTTAACTCAGGTGCAGTGAAAAATCCCGATATCATCAGTGAGGGAGCTGCCCGTTTCGGAAATCAGGCAATCGTACTGGGGATGGATGTCAAACAGGTTCCAATAACTGCCGACATTCCTTCCGGCTATGAAATCGTTATTCATGGTGGCAGAAAACATATGAATATGGATGCGATCGAGTGGGCAAAAACCGCTGAAGCGCTCGGTGCAGGTGAAATCTGTGTGAACTCCATCGATGCAGACGGTACAAAAGACGGCTATGAGCTGAACCTTACCCGCACAATTGCAGAGTCTGTGAAAATTCCGATCATCGCCTCAGGTGGTGCAGGTAATCCGCAGCACATGTATGACGCAGTGACAAAAGGGAAAGCAACAGCAGCTCTTATTGCCTCTATTGTTCATTACGGAGAATACACAATCCCTGAACTCAAACGGCAAATGAGCGCCATGGGCGCTAAAATGCGCATGAGCTGGTAGTCGCTAGTCATTTACTTTTGGAATGACGGCTCTGCCGTAGGGTTTTGTCCCCGACGGCGCTGCCGCGAGCTTTAAGAACCTTTCTCGAAGAAAGGTTCTTAAAAATCTCCAAAGACTTTTACCTGCGAGATCAGCACGTTTCTTTTGCTCTCTCGCGGCTTAAGCGGCACTACCCTTCGCTATTCAAGTTGGCTTGTGCCTACGTCTTTTGCTGCAATATTCTTCAATAATAACAATTAAAAAAGGCTGTCCTACATAGATAGGACAGCCTTTTTGTTTGAATCAAGTTACGCTAAGCCGTGCAAAGACATATCCAACGGGATATCCTTGCATAATAAAAAGTTTTGAAGGGGGTCTGGGGGAAACTTTGCAAAAGTTTCAGCCCAGCCGTCGGAGACAACAGTCCCTCGGAGAGCCGCCGGAGGCAGAGCATCTTGAAAAATTATTTGCTCAGCGGGTCAACATCAGATGTTGTGGCAAAGAACAGTTCTTTGTCGTAAGGACCGAAATGCTTTGTGTCACCCAGAAGGGTAAAGAATTCGATGCGGGTATAGCGACGCAGGCGTTCTTCTGTTACTCCGTGCTGTTTGTAATATTCTTCACGGTGCTGCGGGTCACGAGTTTCGGTAAGATCGTATACTGCTTCATCGGTTTCACCCCATGCGTGCAGTACCCATTTTGTGCCATCGTACAGCCAGCCGTGGACGATTGTGCAATCTTCGCATTCGCTACCAACTTCGATTACAGCCTCAAAACTTTGTTCTTTGTATTCCATTAGATATTCCTCTCGTAGCATATTGCAAATATTAACAGGTTGTTTCTGCCATAAACACTGAACCTAGGGCATTGCCTACCGCAAAGTGATCGGGGAATGTTATGGTTGTATTTAACCGCTTGGCTACGTTTGTGAGCAAGAATGGTGCAGCAGCCCCTATTCCGATCATTGGCACATTGAGCGATACTGTAATTTGCAATAATTGGTTTTCTTCGCGGTTTGCAAGATATCCGGCAAGATTGCCGCCAATCTCGCGTTTAGAAAGATGCCGCAATACTGTTTCTTCGATTACCCTTTCTGCCTGTCTTACAACGCGCTCTGCAAGCTCTTCAACAGTACAGCCTTCTATCGTTGCAAGAATGTTTGCAGCACTGAGCGCCATGTCACGGTCACCGATTTCAAGCTTGTTTAGAACATGCAGCGCATCCGTAGGCGTGAATCCAATTTCGATGACATCCTGCTTGTGCAGAAGCTTTTTCAATTCCTGCTCAAAGGTGATTTCTGCCATGCTCAAATGTTTGAGTAGAGCATGTGGCGTCATGGAGCCGTGTTTAGTCAGACACGTCAGGATAGTCGATTTTTCAATGCGTTCTTGCGATACGTCAGGCGCTATTGCGATACAACGTGATAGCTTGTCTTGCCCTATCCAAGTCTCTGGTGCGGGGACAGCCCGCGCCATACAGATAGGCGTGACGCGTGCAGGAC
The DNA here is from genome assembly GCF_025210605.1 of Halodesulfovibrio sp. NCBI lineage: Bacteria > Pseudomonadati > Thermodesulfobacteriota > Desulfovibrionia > Desulfovibrionales > Desulfovibrionaceae > Halodesulfovibrio > Halodesulfovibrio sp. The sequence goes on from NZ_JAOARI010000031.1 coordinate 91,828, forward strand.
CCACTTGCATTGGCTTGCCGCTGGTGAGTTGCACGAGGCTGTCACCACCGATGCCCACAGTAAACATTTCTACTGCTTCAACATGTGTTTCCCATTTTCCTATGGACATGCCTGCGGTGTCTACGACTGGTTTCCCATCTTTGATTAGGGTTATGTCAGTAGTTGTGCCGCCTACATCTAAGATAAGGGCATCTGTTGTATTTGTTGCCTTTGCACCGAACAATGCTGTTGCCGCAGGACCGCTGGCAATTGTAGACGCTGCATGTGTGAGAGCTTCCTGCATCTGCATTGCGGTTGCATCACCACGAACTACGAGAACTTCGCCTGTAATTCCACATGCTGTAAGCGCACTGCTGATACCGGAAAGAAATTTTTGCATGACTGGCAGTAGTTGGGCGTTGAGGCAGGCGGTTGATGCGCGCTCTTTCATACCAGCTCGGGAACTTGCCTCGTGTGAACAAAATACGGGGGCGTCGCTCACCAGCTTAACAGCTTTAGCTGCGACCAACTCATGTACTGGATTTATGAACGCCATTGAACTGCATACTGCCCATGCTTCAACATCGTTTTTAAGCTCGTTCACACCATCTACTATATAGTTGATGCCCAACGGTTCTACTTCTTCACCTTTGATGGTGTGCCCGCCGGGAACAAACCGTGCTGCCACTGCTGGCACTTCGAGCCGTTGGTTAAAGCCGATAACAAAAAGGGCTACATCTGCACCTTTGTTTTCCACCAACGCATTCGTCGCTAACGTGGTAGAAACGCATGTTTTGCCGATATCATCAGGATTAATTCCAGATACGCTAAGTACCTGTTCAACCACAGATTGAATGCCCTTTTGAATGTCATAATGTGTTGTGGGACTTTTGGCAGTTGCTACAACTGAACCAGAGGTTTTATCCACAATAACTGCATCCGTATATGTTCCGCCGGTATCTATGCCAATACAATACCGCTTCTCTTTTACCATTCCTTCTACTCCCGTCCATGAATGAGCGCACAGCCTACAGCCCGATGAGGTGGTTTGGCAACAGCACACATTACATACGGATTTGAGGGATAGTAGTACTGTACTGAAAGAATAAAGATATAAATTATAATGCGATTCTAATAGATTCTAATACGGAACCTTTGCTCAAGACTGTATTTAAGCGTAAAGAGACTTAATCTGACTCTATTTCGGATTGATACATTTTTTACAACATACAGGGGGATTCGTATCAAAATCTAATCAATTTGAATAAAAAAGATGCGGGGGAAAAATACGCTTCCGACAATCTGTGCGTATTATTTATGACTATACAAAACGTGTGTTAAAGAAATTTTTTTCGACAAGAATACACGCAACGTACACTATTAGATTGCAATGTGATTTTAACGATATGAAAAAGTATTTTTTTATAAGAAAAATAATATTCCAACACAATATAATGGAAATGTTATATTTTACTACGTAGCTTCAGCTAAGAATTTAAGAAGCCAGTATTAAGGTCTGAACAGTCGTACTATCGTACTCGCAGATCATTAATGCGTGTGGAATATGTTGCAATAAATTATGTGGCGTAAAGGAAGGAGGAAATATGGAAGAATATCTGAAGCAGGCTTTGGATATTGTTAAAGCACAGGCTAGTGTTCGCACTATGACTGAAGATGAAATCGGCTCTATGATGCAAAAGTTGGCTTTTGGCATTAAACAAATTGCCGAAGGCGCTCAGGAAGAAATCGAGCAAGAACCGATAATGGAGCCTGGAAAAGCTATTAAAGAAAAGTCCATCACCTGCCTTGAATGTGGTAAGTCTTTCAAAATACTTACCCGCAAGCACTTGCTTTCTCATGACCTGTCTATGCAAGATTACCGCGAAAAATACGGCTACAAAAAAGGTATGCCGCTTGTTTGTAAATCTTTGCAACGTGAGCGCAGAAAAAAAATGAAAGATATGCGCCTGTGGGAAAAACGCAAAAAGAAAGCGTAGCAAGTAGCTGAAAGCGTAGCACAGTCGCTTGTGCGATCAAGCGTAATGCAACGCTGCATTTACCTGACAAAAAAACCCGCGTTGGAGTAATTCCAATGCGGGTTTTTTATTTGTATCATGTATTTTCTAGCGGATTTCGCGGGTAGTGCTGAACGTTACTTTCGGGTAGCGCTCCTGAGCAGATTCCAGTTTCCATGGATTCGGCGCAAGGTAGGCAAGGCAGCCTTCAGCATCAATTGCAAGATCACTGCTGTAGTAATCTTTGAAATCAGCGAGAACTTTCTCGTCATCACTGCTAATCCAGCGTGCGGTTGTAATCATGCATGGCTCATACAACGCGTTTACGCTGTATTCTTCTTTCAGGCGGTGTACAATTACATCAAACTGCAACACACCAACAGCACCAAGAATGTAGTCACTGTTGGAGATAGGGCGGAACAGCTGTACCGCGCCCTCTTCTGCCAACTGCTCAAGACCTTTCTGCAACTGTTTGCGTTTCATTGGGTCTTTTAACTGTACACGGCGGAAATGTTCCGGCGAGAAGCTTGGGATACCAACGAATTTCAGCTCTTCCTTTGTTGTGAAGGTGTCGCCGATTTTGATTGTACCGTGGTTGTGGATACCGATGATATCACCTGCAAATGCTTCATCAACGCCTGTTCTATCCTGCGCCATAAAGATGGTTGCATTCGCAATGGTAAAATCTTTGCCCTGACGATGATGCTTTACCTTCATGCCACGGGTAAACTTACCGGAACAAATACGCATAAATGCGATGCGGTCACGGTGGTTTTTATCCATGTTTGCCTGAATCTTAAAGACAACACCGGAGAAATCAGTTTCGTATGGTGAAACTTCACGAGTTGTAGTCGGGCGGCTTTTTGGCGCTGGTGCCAGATCAACAAAGGCATCCAGCATTTCCTGCACACCAAAGTTGTTAATAGCAGAACCGAAAAATACCGGAGTCTGCTCACCACTGAGGTAACGCTCTTTGTCAAATGGGTTACCTGCACCTTCCAGCAGTTCCAGCTCATCGCGCAGTTGTGCTGCATATTCACCAAGGTATTCTTCGAGGCGCGGGTCGTTTACGTCATTAAAAACAAGACCTTCCTGAGTTTTACCTTCGTGTACAGCGCTGAACAAGTGTAGTTCGTTTTTGTAGATATTCCATGTACCTTTAAAATCTTGTCCCATGCCGATTGGCCATGTGAGCGGTACACATTCTATCTTTAAATGCTCTTCGATATCAGCCATGACGTCGAGAGGATCAAGACCGTCACGGTCGAGCTTGTTGATAAAGGTCACGATAGGGGTGTTACGCAGGCGACATACATCCATCAGTTTCAATGTCTGTGCTTCTACGCCCTTTGCGGAGTCGATAACCAGCAAGCCAGAGTCTACCGCTGTTAAAACACGGTAGGTGTCTTCAGAGAAATCCTGGTGACCCGGTGTGTCTAGCAGGTTAACTTCGTGCCCTTTGTATTCAAACTTCATAACAGAGGAGGTAACAGAAATACCGCGTTCCTGTTCCATCGCCATCCAGTCAGAAGTAGCGTGGCGTGCCGCTTTACGGGATTTTACTGAACCCGCCATCTGAATAGCACCACCGTACAGCAGCAATTTTTCTGTAAGGGTGGTTTTACCGGCATCCGGGTGACTGATGATGCCGAAGGTACGGCGCTTATCAACTTCGCGTGCTAAAGCTTTACTCATTGTTATTCCTCTGTATTCCGTTTTGTCTGTAAAAACGGTGCGATCTCGCAAAAAACAGCGCGGTAACCCGCGCTGTATATAAGCTGATATTGTCAGCGTAGAAATGTATATCCAACGCTGTTGATGACTGCCTATTCCATAAAGACACTACTTTGGTCAAGGAGGAACAGATGCCTCAGGCACACTGTTTTTTCTTCTTTTCTGTTTGCTTTTTGCTTTGGCAGGGTAGAGTCAGCGTATTTTCACAGTTTTCATCTTCTGGTAATGTACTTAGGATACCAAGCAGAGGGAGTATTATACTACATGCAGATACAAAATGAACGAATCTTTCTGAACCGAAATAGTACCGAATCAACCACAGCCCAGTCCGTTGTGTATTGGATGCGTTGCGAGCATAGGGCACAGGACAACTGGGCACTCCTTTATGCTCTGGAACAGGCGAACAATCAGAATTTGCCGTTGATTGTACTTTTTTCTCTTTATGGCTCAACACCCAACGCCTCATACAGACAGAAGCGTTTTTTGTATGACGGTATTCAAGAAACACAAGCTACGCTGGAAGACCTCGGAATTCCATTTGTTAATTCTAATGCGGTGACACCTGAAGAATTAGCTGAAGTGGTTAATCGATTCGAGCCTTCCATTCTTATTACAGACCATTCTGCATTGAAACCACAGCAGCGCTGGCTGCATGCGATTGCTAGTCAGACACAATGTGCCATAGCTGAAGTGGATGGACGTAACGTCGTTCCTGCACGGTATGTATCTGGTAAACAAGAATACGCCGCACGTACAATCCGTCCTAAAATTCACAGGTTACTGGATCAGTTCCTTACATCTTTCCCTAAGCTTTCTAGCCCTGAGGTTGTATGGAAAGGAGACACCTTTACAGAGCCGCTACTGGCTCCAGCAGAGCATGTAGGCAGCCCGTCAGCAGTTTCCAGTTTTGCCGCAGGGGAAAAAGCCGCACATAGCGTTCTGGATGTGTTCTTGAAACGAAAAGTTTACCAGTATCTTCAGAGAAATAATCCTAATGAGGATGCCTTGTCGAATCTTTCGCCGTATCTGCATTTCGGGATGCTCTCTGCACAGCGTATTGTACTGAAAACGTTGCAGCATCCACAAATTCCTTCTGAAGCAAAAGAAACATTTTTGGAAGAGCTTGTTGTTCGTAGAGAACTTGCAGACAACTTCTGCCTGTTCAACCCAAATTATGATTCTACACAAGGGTTCCCTGAATGGGCATTGCGAACATTAGAAAAACATCGTTCCGATCAGCGGGAATATATCTATTCTCTTGCTGAATTTACGAATGCAGAAACTCACGACCCACTGTGGAATGCAGCGCAGCAGGAATTGCTATTGCTCGGAAAGATGCACGGATACATGCGTATGTACTGGGCAAAAAAAATTCTGGAGTGGACAGCATCGCCCGAAGAAGCCATGCAGATTGCCATATACCTTAATGACACTTATTCGCTGGATGGTGTTGATTCCAACGGATATACAGGAGTCGCATGGTCAATAGGCGGTGTGCACGACAGAGCGTGGCGTGAACGCCCTGTCTTCGGCACTATCCGGTATATGAACTATAATGGAGCCAAGCGAAAGTTTGATGTTGCTGCGTATATCGACAAAATGCACTTTCTGGCTCGAAAACATCAAAAGTAATATCTGGGCACGCCTGCTGCTCAGAATGCTATGACTCTATATCGAGTTCAAGCCATACTGGGCAGTGGTCGGAACCAAACTGCGTATCTTCAATCCATGCATCTTTAACAGCATCTTTTAATTCTTCAGAAACAAAGAAATAGTCGATACGCCAGCCAGTATTATTCTTACGTGCGTTAAAACGGTATGACCACCACGAGTATTTGTCTTTGGTATTCGGGTTAACGTATCGGAATGTATCCACGTAGCCAGCGTCTACAAATTTATCCAGCCATGCCCGTTCAATCGGTAAAAATCCGGAAGTGCCTTCATTCGGTTTCGGGCGTGCAAGGTCTACCGGTTTGTGGGCGGTATTAAAATCACCACACACAACAATCGGTTTTGTTTTCCGCAACTCTTCTGCATGATCTAAGAATGCATCGTAGAAACCGAGCTTGTATTCAAGGCGGTCATCGCCCGCCTGCCCATTAGGGAAATAGATGTTGAAGTAATGGAATGCATCAAATTCAAGGTGAATAACACGTCCTTCCCCTTGGTATTTAGGATCAGGAAGCTCATAGGAGACACTGAGAGGCTTTATTTTAGAAAATACCGCCGTACCGGAGTAGCCTTTTTTTACACTGGCTCCAAGCCAGTAGCTGTAAATACCTTCAGGGTGTCTATCTTCTTCGGCAATCTGCTCCGGCATCGCTTTTGTTTCCTGCACACCGACAACATCAGCACCGTTTTCTTCAAACCACTGCCACTCTGGCTTTTTTCGAACAGCTCTAAAGCCGTTAACATTCCAAGATGTCAATTTCATTTCTACTTCCCCAAACTGCTAAAATTTACTGTGCAGACCGTAGCCTAGTGAGATTTTGTCGTCAATCAGGAATTATTCCTGATTAATGTAATTGCTTGATATAAAGAGCAGGGATATGTTGGGGCGTTACAGTACATAAGAGTCGATCACGCTATTAGTTAACTTCCGTTCTCTCTTTAAAGGAGACAAATACGCTATGATTCAAATATACAAAGCAAGGCGAGACAAATTACGCGCTCTCATGGATGAGAAGGGCATAGAAGCACTGTTTATCAGCCATGAAGCAAACCGTTTTTATCTGTCTGGTTTTGAGCTGCATGACGGGCAAAAAAATGAGTATGCAGGATACCTGTTCATCACCAAAGATGGAAAAGACTGGTTGTTTACAGACCCTCGCTACCAAGATGCTGCAAAGCGGTTATGGGACGACTCTCATATCTATATATATAAGGGCAGTGCGTCGGCATCTATTAATGAACACATCAAGCAGTTGGGATACTCAACCATCGGTTTTGAAGCTAATACCATTCCATATGCCTTTTTGAAGGTTCTTGCTGGTGGCTTGCAATGTGTAGAAGGCGACGGACTTGTAGAAAAATTACGCATCATCAAGGATGAACACGAAATTGCCTGTCTTAAAGAAGCGTGTGCATTAAACCATAAGCTCATGCAATGGGTTCCATCTGTTTGCAGACCGGGACGTACAGAAAAAGCCGTAGCGTGGGATATTGAAAAGTTTTTCCGCGAGCATGGTGCTAGCGAGCTTGCTTTTGCCTCTATTGTTGCTGTCGGTCCTAATGCTGCACTGCCACATGCTATTCCCGATGACACGGTCATCACGGACGAATGCCCTATTCTTATTGATGTAGGTTGCCGCCTGAACGATTATTGCTCAGATCAGACCCGTACCTTCTGGGTTGGCTCTCACCCTTCAGACGAATTTCAGCGAACTATGGAACTTGTCCGCACCGCGCAGGATACAGCTATAGCGTCTATGGAACCGGGAATGCCGGTAAAAGAGGCTCATGCTATCGCTTCCAAAGTATTTGCTGATGCCGGTGTAGAAGAAGCCTTTACTCATTCGTTAGGGCACGGAATTGGGCTGGAAACGCATGAGGCTCCTTCCGTGAACATGCGCTCTGATGCCATCCTACAGCCGGGAATGGTGGTTACTGCCGAACCCGGACTATACTACCCAGAGTGGGGCGGCGTGCGCTGGGAACATATGGTTCTGGTCACAGAAAATGGCGTAATTCGTATGTAGGGATAGAATAGCGAATCGTTGCAGAGCAAGTGTATTCGTTAGAAAGCCCCTCTGGTTTTCTAGACTTTCTAAGCCTGCGGTATTGTTTAATACCGCAGGCTTTTTTGTAATCCTGAGACTCCAGATAATCCTTCCGTATATCCTCTCCCTAATCAGCTTATCAACGTGCAGCTGTTGTGTGGATGTTACAATTGCCCATAGTTAAAACAGATTCTCGATCATGGTCACGGGAGGGCATGATATGATAAAGGTACTCCGTTTTAGTGCATTGTTTTTGTGTTTATGTCTGATTTGCGTATCGACTGCTTCAGCCAAAAAATACACGCAGCAAGAATGTGATAAATACTATTTCTCTGCTCAGTATGATGAGGCGTTTCAATGCATTAGTTCTATGGCAGACGAAGGTGATCCACAGTCACAATTTAACTTAGCAGTGTTGTACCATTTGGGACAAGGTGTAGAAAAGAATAAAGAAAAAACTATTTACTGGTTACTACGTGCAGCAGAAAACCAGCACCCTAATGCGCAATTTGGTGTTGGCGCAGCATATGAAGCAGGTTTCGGGGTAGAAAAAGACCTTGGAATTGCTGCCCAGTGGTACACAAAAGCTGCCAACCAAGGACACGCAGCCGCGCAGACTAATTTAGGCGTTATGTACGGTAACGGTGAAGGTGTGCAGAAAAACCATATTGAAGCATTAAAATGGTTCAGGCTTGCAGCCTCCAGTGGAAGCAGCAAGGCAAAACGCAATGCAGAATTGTTATCCGAGCACATGTCAAAAGAAGAAATTATTGAGGCAGATGCAATGGCGGCATCATGGGAACCGATAGTGCCTCAAAACGCAATTTCACTTCCAAACTCATCTGTACACAAGTGAGGAATATATGCTTAAGCTTTTAGAAGGATTCGATGACGCAACGGTTGCAATAGAATCAGAAGGCGAGGTGACTCACAAAGATTATGAAGAAGTGCTTATACCCCGCGTAAAAGAAATTTTGGAAACCCATAAAAAGGTAAAGTGCTTTATTCATTTCACCGAAGGCTCCACCTACTCTGTCGGTGCTATGGCAACAGATGCAATGTTCGGCTTCCGGCACTTACTCTCTTGGGATAAAGTCGCCATAGTGTCAGATATTGAATGGATTCATAAAGCCATGCGCTTCATTCTTCCTATCATGCCGTTCAAAATTACGCTCTTTGCGGAAAAAGAATACGACGAAGCCAAAACTTGGCTCAACTCATAACCGTCACGGTACGTATGGCTTTTTCCGTCTTCGCCGACCAGAGAACTTTTTGCAATACTATAGTGCAATAAGGGTTCTTTGGTCGGCGATAGTTTTTTTGCTTACACTAAGCCAGACCTACTTTTGAAACGTTACAAAAAGTTTTGCACAATTTTGCGAACAAGATATTGACATGGTGTGCAAAACTATCGGGATGCAAGAGTAATACTGTTACGTTAACAGGTTGCTTTCTTGCATCTTTTTTTTCAAGAGAGTTGATTGTGGAATTGGTTTTAGTAACAAAAATACGAACAAGTTACGAACATCTGTGCAAAACTACTATAATATGCTGGAAAAGATGGGTTTAGCTTTATGTCATTAACTTGAGTTAACTGAAGGTGTCTTACGTTAAGTTGAATTCACTTAAGGTCGCATTGAGAAACTGTTGGGGTATTTCGTGTAGTGCTGTCACATTAACAAGAGGGAGAGGATTAGACCTAGGGATTGATGTGCAAGATGCATACTGGTTGATATGCGGGGAAGTCAGGTGAGGCGTGTGCATACATAGCGGTGCTTGATAGCTAAGCGCGTACAATTACAAGGCTGTATGACGATGGAAAAAGTAAGCCCCCGTTGTATAAACAACGGGGGCTTTAATGCAGATATGTATAGGCGCGGTGAGTGCCAAACCAGAGGACTGAGTGAGTCTAAATGACGTTCCTGTCCTGCTGTGTTTTTACTACGTGCCTGTGACTACTACTTTTCTTCAGCGTAATCTTTGGATGCCGGTGTGTTTGGATTATTCATTTCGAGGTCAAGCGGGTAGCCAAGCACCATAGTTTTACGTGCTTCAAAACCACTCACACCCGGATGGGTATTGATACCCACAACCAAATCCATGATGCCGTCGTTATCAAGGTCTGCAACCTGATATCCCATTACACCGCCTTTAATACGGCGTGTTTTCCACTGAAGTCCAAGACCTACGCCATCCCACTGCAAGGAGTGAATTTCACCCTGTGGGAAGAAGCGGTAGCGATCAAAGAACTGAGCCGCAATGGAAATAGGTTTGTTAACCAACACTTCATATTTACCATTGTGGTCAAGGTCTTTGACTACAAACGGCATTGGAATGAAGTACTTAGCAGGGATAAGAAGTTTGTCCTTACCGAGTCCCGGCATGGTGTCATCATTTTCAATACTGATGGTGCTACCGGAGTACGCTGCTGCGGAAGAAACAATGCGGTCAAAGCTGGAATTGTATACAGCAATTTTTTCACTATCTGGAAGAAGAACAATAATTTTATCGCCGTCCTCTTCGTCAGGTACCCATGCAAAGTTGAACAGGTTTGTCTTCTTAGGAAGCGCGATTCGGCGGCTGGTGGTTACTTCACCGTTAATGAACGCAAGTTCGTGTACGCCGGATGTGAATACATCTCCACCTTTGCGGGTCTTTTGTCCGATGAGAACAGGCAGGTATGTAGGTGGCAGTGCTACGACGTTTGCAAGCATTTTAATGTGCGGTGCAAATTCAACAAGCTTACCGTCTTTCATTGTGTAGAAGAAGGTAATGGAGCCTTGATCTTTGTCCATGCCGCTTACAACAAGCTCTTTTTTCTTATCACGGTCTAAGTCAATAGCGCGAACTGTAAGTAAGTCGTAGCGGCGCATTGGCTTAACTTGTGTGATAGGATCAAGAGCGTTCTTTTTAAAGTTGTAAACACGAACGGTATGTTTATCGATAAGAACTACTTCGTTTTTCTTGTTACCAGTAATGTCAGCAACAATCATGCTGTGCGCTGCAAAACGCAAAGAGTTGGAACGAAGACGGCTGTTAGAATCGTTGTTCCCTGCATAGCGGAACTGCGGGTTCAGAAAAACTTCCTGATTTGCAGAAGTCTGGTTAACAGTAATTGCAGGGTTCATCTGGTTGACGCGCTCTTTAGTTTCAGCAACAGCTTGTGCGCGTGCGTCAGGGCGGTCAAAAACTTCAGTGTTAATAGCACCTGCAATGTTTTGCAGGGTCGGAATCATATCATTCAAGGAGCTGGAAGCAGAACGAGGCCAGATTTTACCGTTTTTATCAGCGACACGAACATCCAATGATGTCTGATCGCCGATCATGTTTACGCTACCGTAAATGAGGTAATCTGCACCGGAGGTTTCCAGAGCTTTTTTTGCCTCTGCGTTGCTGGCAGGTGCAGCAATGCCTTCGAGAGCAGCAGCGTCAACAGGAACAAAATGTTCCTTCCAGAACAAACGAGAACTGAGCATTTGCGGAATAGCACGCTCTAAGTACTTGAATGTTTTCGGTCCATTGACGGTAAACGGAACAACCCCAAACGTCTTTGCCCCTTCTGCAAACGCTACAGACATGCTTAACATCAGCATCAGCACTGTCAAAATTACAGTGCGTATAACAGATTGCATATAATCTCCTTAAAAAAAGTACGTACTGGGCAGCGTATTTACCCAGAATAGTCGCAAGGTTACTTGAAAAGGTCGAACTGTAGTTACCATACAGCGTGCTTACCAACGCCTTCTCAAAGGCAGGTTGGCGCACGTAAATATGCTACAATGCCTGTATTTAACTTTTTTTGTGGCAATTTTTGAAAAATCACGTTTCAAAAAAAATCTCATTTTGCTTCGTTAGCATCCCTTCCATAATATCACTTGATCGATGAAGCAACCATAAGGTACAGCGGCAAGCATAATTTTAATATAAAATGGATCGAGCAGGAGACTTTGTGACAGTAACAACCTCATCCCGTTCTTTCAGGCTTGTCTGCACCCCTGAAGAGCGCCCACTCGTTGAAGAACTTTTACGTGCTCAAGGGTACGATTTTGAGCCGGAGCCGTTTTCTGAATGGTCCCGAAGAATAACGCATGAGCCGAAACCACTCGGTTCCAGCCTCGCTGCCTTTTTCGGGCTCATCTATATTCAGGACAGATCGTCCATGCTGCCGCCTGTTGTGTTGAATCCTGATGCTGGAGATGCTGTACTTGATATGTGCGCAAGTCCTGGCAGTAAGACAGGCTTTTTGGCGCAGCTCGTAGGTGCTGATGGTTTTGTTATGGGGAATGAACCAAGCAGAAACCGTCTTGCTACATTGCGGCAGAATCTTTTCACAATGAACCTGCTGCATACAGCTACCTGCTCATACCCCGGTGAAAGTTTGCCTTTACCTTCCGGCGGTTGGAAAAAAATCCAGCTCGATCCTCCATGTAGTGGATGGGGAACAGTAGAGCGTAACCCGAATGTTCTAAAATTGTGGCAAGGCGATAAGGTTAAGCCGCTTATCGGCATTCAGCGCAAGTTGCTGCAAGAAGCATTTCGCTTGCTGGCTCCTGGTGGCAAAGTCGTTTTCTCCACATGTACAACGAATGTGCAGGAAAACGAGGAGCAGGTGCGGTTTGCAGTAGATGAGGTAGGCTTCCAGCTTGAACCTGTGACACCACCGGAAGGTTTTACGTTTGAAGCACCGTATCTTGACGGATGTGAAGGTACGCTGCGTGTTGATCCTGAAAAATCCGGCGCACAGGGTTTTTATATTGCTGCTTTTACTAAACCTGAAGATGCGGAAGCTCCAGAGGAGTTTGAAGCTGGTCTTAAAGCAGACATTATGCCGCGAAAAGCCTTGAGCATGCCGGGAGTAGACGCAGCTTTATTGCCTGATGGTGAGCTTGCGCATGTCCGCGAAAATGCGTTGTTCCTTCCGCAGTATGCCTTGGATAACTTCCCTGAAACATTCCGGTGGAGAGGATTCCCTATAGGCAAAATGGCTCGTGGAGAAGTGCGCCCGTCGCCGAGATTGCGTGCGCTTATGCCGGAGTATCAGGAAGGCAACGGCATCAACCTTGAAGAAACAGAGCCGATTGAACGACTGCTTACCGGTCAGTCCATGCAGGTGAAAGCAAAAGGTAAAGAGACAGGCTTGTACTTCAAAGGGCTACGTCTTGGACGCTTAAAAGTGAAAGGGAATCGAGTTCTTTGGAGTGAAAAATAATTTTTAACTGTTCTGCTTCTGCTTTATCCAGCTAAGAAACGAGACAGCATTGCGGATGTTGAAAAGACAAGATGATAACAGGGCGTGACCTCTTTAGATTTGATTTTTGAAACGTACCGCATTGTACTTGATAGTGAAAAATCCCCTCCGGTAGTCAAAGGCTGCCAGAGGGGATTTTTTGTTATCGAATATAATTGGGAATGTTTATGAACACTTCCCTCGTGAATGTCGTCATTTTTTCCATAATCCATGGGAATGCAATGAGCAGCGCCACAAACATGGCTATAATTTTCGGAACAAAGGTAAGGGTTTGTTCCTGCACCTGTGTTGCCGCCTGAATGATGGAGACAACAAGACCTACAACAAGACCTACGAGGAGCATAGGCAAAGAGATCATGAGAGTGAGCTCAATGGCTTTACGGGCATAGCCGATTACAAATTCGGGAGTCATAGTGTGTTATCCTTACAATAGGAAGCTGTTAACAAGTGATCCGGTGAGCAGGCTCCAACCGTCTACCAGAACGAAAAGAAGCAGTTTAAACGGCATGGAAACCATCATTGGCGGTAACATCATCATACCCATGGCCAGCAGGATACTGGAAACAACCATATCGATAATCAGGAATGGAATGTAAATGAGGAAGCCGATGGTAAAGCCGGTTTTAAGTTCGCTGATAACATAGGCAGCTGCCAGCATTAACGTTGGAACTTCTTTTTTAGTTTTTGGGCGTTCCATCTTGCTGATAGTGTAAAACAGCGACAAATCTTTTTCGCGTGTATGCTTGAACATAAACTCTCTTAGCGGCTGTTGTGCCACGTCCAGAGCTTCTGTAAAGCCTATTTGTTCGTTGAGGTATGGTTGTAATGCGTTATCGTTAATCTGCACACCTACAGGGCGCATGATGACAAACGTCATAAAGATAGCAAGACTTGCCAGAACCTGTGATGGTGGCAGCTGCTGGGTTCCTAACGCTTGTCGCAGGAACGAGAACACAATAATGATGCGGGTAAAGCTTGTCACTGTGAGCATGATAGCTGGTGCCAGCGACAAAATGGTGAGCAGGAACAGGATTTCCAGCAGAACGGAGACGTTTTCCGGTTCTGATTGTCCTGCGCCCAACGCGAGAGAAAGGGATGGTACTGCAAGGTCCCGCGCAGCAAAAGCTACAGCGGGAACCAGCAGCATTAAAGCACTAAGAGTCAGAATCCTTGCTGTGGAACTGTCCCATAATTTTCGTAAATTCTTCTGTGTCAGAGGAGTCGCTAGAGTCATCTTCCGCTTCCGTTTCAGATAAAAGGTTGATCTGGTGGTCTGTAACCCCCAGTAACAGCCTTTTATTCAAGAAGTGTACCACGACAAGTTGCTTTTTCGGCGCAATATGGAAGCGTTCTTCCACAGAAAGGGTGATTTTGTCCCCTTTTTTGCCTCTAAAGCCTTTATTCATGCCGATTTTCTTGACAAACCAGAGCAGTCCGTAAAGTCCGCCTAAAAGTATAAGCAGAATACCGATTGCCTGAATATAGCTACTCCAGCCAATAACTTCAGGGACGGCAGGTGACGTTCCATTGACGATATCAACGGTGGAATCAGCTGCCGCATGAGCTACTGTCACAAAAATGTTATGCAAGTTGCTTCACTCGCTCGATAGGGCTGATGATGTCTGTTAAGCGTACACCGAATTTTTCGTTAATAACAACAGCCTCGCCGCGCGCAACAAGCTTGCCATTAACAAATATTTCAAGTGGTTCACCTGCAAGCTTGTTCAGCTCTACAACAGAACCCTGACCAAGCTGGAGCAGTTCGTTGATAAGCAGACGGGTACGACCAAGCTCTGCGGAAACATCAAGTGGAATATCGAGAATGAAGTCGAGTTCGTGCTTGCCGGATTCTGGACGGATGGCTTTTGCATCCTCTGTCAAATCCTTGAACTCTGCTTCGTGCGCTTTGTTGGAGAGCGCGCTCTGTTCTTTTTCTTTCTTAATTTCTTCTTGTTCTTCAGAAGCGAGGGCAGCAGCCCACTCTTCAGCAAGAGCTTCGTTTTGGCTCATGTTTTGGGATGAACCGCCACCAAGGTCAGAAATATCGGTCATAGGGTCATCATCTTGATCTTCAAGAGCAGCAGCCCACTGTTCAGCCAGTAAATCCTGGTTTACATCGTCAGACATAATAAACTTCCTTATCTGAAAGGGAATTATTGCAAATTAAATTACTGGATAACCAGTTCGGTAAAATACACACGCACAACTTTAGAGCTGCCAATGATCTGGTTAAGGCGCGTTACCAGTTCATTTTTCAGCAGAAGCTTGCTTTCAAGTGATGCAAGGTCTGCATAGGATTTGCTGGAGAGCAGCAGAATAACAGCATCGCGTACTTTTGCTCCAGCATTTTCCAGAACCTGTGCCGCATCTGGACTTGCAACCTCTACATCAAGAGTAAGCTTGATGTAACGACGTCCGAGCGGGTCAGAGAGGTTTACAAGGAAAGTAGGCAGCGTGATTATCTGAGAATCTGATGAATCAGCAGGTTCCAGCTGAACATCCTGTTGCTCAGGTGTTTCGGCAGAATCCTGAAAATACGTTGTGTAAGCATAGTATCCGCCGCCTCCCAATAGGAGAAGGATCAAAAGCATGATGATCCATTTCATCTTGCCGTTTTTTTTCTTAGACTCACTTCCTTCTTCAATCACGATACAGCTCCTTTGCAGTTTCTTGCAGCAGTCTCTTATATGTAGCGTCCAAGACGCTGGGTTGTTTTAATTAAAATTTCTACTCGTCTATTTTGCGCTCGTCCGTATTCTGTCGCATTCGATTCAATGGGTTTGTCAGAACCGTAGCCGCTTACTGAAAAGCGTTCCGGTTCAATCCCTTGAGCCAAAAAGAATTCAAGTACGGACATGGCGCGTTTTCCAGACAGCGGATAGTTGGCGGCGGTGTTGGTGCCGGTGTTATCTGCATGACCGGAAATATTTGTATCTGCTGATGTATATTGCAGCATCAGCATTATCTGCGAGAGCAATTTTTTTGCAGAAGGTGTAAGTGTGTAGCTGCCCGGTTCAAACACAAGGTTATTTGTGAGTACAATGGCAACACCTTCCGGCTTTTGCAGGATGCGTAAGTTACGATCCAGCGTGCTCATATCAATATCCGGCGGAAGAATATCTTCTGGAAACAACAAGTCTTTAATTCTGTCTCGTTGTTCAAATGCCGACTTCGGGTCAGATATGAGGTCTAAAACTAATTTAATTCTTTGTGGAACGCGTCCGGAGCCATGATAACTGATAGCGCCAAATCCACGTTCAAACGGGTTAAATTCTGTAAGCATTGTTTTGTCCATAGAGGACATACTCAGAATCAACACAAAAAATGTGAGCAGCAGAGTTACAAGGTCAGAGAACGTAACCAGCCACGCGGGGATTCCTTCTGGTTCTTCTTGCTTTTTTTCACGAGCCATCAGTTACACTCCACTTAGCGAGGAACCGTCTTCACCGGAGAGCTGAGCGCCGCCTTCGCGAACCTTTAGATTAAATTTGAAATCTTTGAAATCAAATTGTTGTTTCTTAGCAGGTGCTTCGTGCGTAAGCTTTTCCAGTTTTTTAATCCACTGCATGTTACGTTTATCAAGCACAATGTCTACGCGCCTGTTTTTCTTTCTACCTTTAGGCGTGTTATCACTCCAACGTGGATGATAGTTAGCAAAAGCTTCCACCATCATGTTGTCTGAAGGAATACCGCGTCGTTTCAGGTAGCTGTATATGCTCATAACGCGCATGAACGAAATATTCCACGTAGGTGAAAGTTCTTTATCGCGCGAGAATGATACTTCGTAGTCTACTCCGGCTTCATCTCGCAGTGCGGATGTGTGTCCGGCAAGAAGCAGCGGGTGTTTGATGCGCATAAGCCACGGCATAATGCGGTTAAGCAATACCATGCCTCTTCTGCTTAACTGTGTGGTTCCCGGTTCAAAGAGAACATCTTCGCTGATAGAGAAAATTTGAACATATTGGTTTTCCTGAAAGTTCAAATCTTCCTGTTCATCTTCCCACAGCAAATCTTTGAGCGGTGACAAATCGTTTGTTTTGAGATCCATAGGACCGGGGTCAACGATTTGTTGCGTGTTCTCTTTAGAAGCAGGGTTAAGGTTTCCCTGCCCTTCACCGAAAGCACCTGTGACGGATGTCAGCACAATAAGCTTACGTCGTTCGTCTGTAACAGCCATACTTACAAGCAACACAAAGAATGTAAGCATGAGTGTCATCATATCTGAGAAGGTGATTAGCCAGGAAGCGCCGCCACCTTCTTCTTGTTTCTTTTTACGCTTAGCCATTACGTACTCCCGTTACCTGAAACGTTTGGGGAGCCGCTACGCAGCTTCTTCACGATCGCCGATAGGCTGGAAGCAGGATAATTTTTCTTGAATAATTCGAGGGTTTTCACCACGAGAGATGGAAAGAACCCCTTCAAGCTGCATTTCTTTAATACGGATTTCTGCATTACTACGGGACTTAAGCTTGCCAGCCATCGGGATGAACACAAGGTTAGCAAGGCAGGCACCGTAGAATGTGGTGATAAGCGCAACCGCCATAGCAGGGCCAATGGAACTTGGGTCGTTCATTGTTTGCAGCATCTGTACAAGACCGATAACAGTACCGATCATACCCAGTGCAGGTGCATATTCACCGAAAGATTTGAGAATATCCTGCCCATCGCTGTGTCGGGCTTCGGTGTTGGCAATTTCAGATTCAAGAATTTCTTGAATTGCCTGCGGTTCAAGACCGTCAACAGTCAGTTGCAGACCTTTTTTTAAGTACGGGTCGTCAATACTGTTGATAACCGGTTCAAGTGAAAGAATACCTTCTCTACGTGCGCGGTCAGCGTAGTCTTTGAACTGATCGATAGTTTCCTGCTGAGAAAGCTCGGTAGCAAAGAGTGTCTTTTTAAAAACACTCATTACGGAAACAACGCGCTTTAGCGGATAGTTAACGAGCGTTGCGCCAATGGTGCCGCCAAGAACGATAAGTAATGACGGTATGGAAATAAAGATGAGAAGACTGCCACCCATCATGATAGCAGAGAGAACCAGACCAAAGGAGATTACTATCCCGAGAACCGTTGCCAAATCCATAGAATGCTCTTTTTTCGCGTGTTAGTAAGGACGCGGGCCGAAAATTTCTGTTCCTATACGTACAAATGTGGCGCCTTCTTCAATTGCCTGCACGTAATCCTGTGTCATACCCATAGACAGGTGTTCCATTGGGATGCCGATGTGTGTTGACAGGGAATCACGCAGTATGCGTAAATTACTGAAGAAAGGACGTGCCTTTTCTGCAACACTAGATGCCGGTGGCATACCCATTAATCCGCAAATACGCAGTTGTGGAAACGCCATAATCTGTTCAGCAAGTTCAAAAAGTCCGTCTTTGTCTACACCAGACTTTTGCGCTTCTTCGCCGATATTTACCTGAAGCAGAATATCCTGAACTTTTCGTTCACCGTCCAAACTTGAAACGGGAAGCATCTCCATGCGTTTTTGCAGTTTTTGTGCCAAGACTAAACGATCAACAGAATGGATAAGGGTAAACTTCCCTGCAATGTCTTTAGCTTTCTTAGACTGCACATGCCCGATGAAATGCCAGTTGATATTGCATTGCGCCAGTTCTTCCTGCTTTGCAACAGCTTCCTGAACGTAGTTCTCTCCAAAGTCTAATTGTCCGTGATTGTTGAGTATTTTTATTGCTTCGGCAGGGTGGCGTTTAGAAACGGCAATTAACGTAACATCTTCAGGGTTGCGCCCTGCGTTACGTGCGGCTTGCGCCACTTTTTCCACCACAGCATCGTAACGGGCAATAATTGCAGCGCTGTCAATATGACATTCGTTCATAGTTCGTAATCCATTTTTCCGGCGGTTATTACCCAGCGCCGGTGCAAGAAAGTAACGGGGTTTTGACACCCTAATAAAAAAGGCGGCAAAAGCCGCCTATGATCGCTGATGTGGTGCAGCTAGGAAGAAGAAAGACCAAGTACGCGCATAAAGCTGAGGTCTTCAGTCCAGCCTTCACGTACTTTTACCCAAAGCTCAAGGTGAACTTTTTGGCGAAGCATTTCCTGAAGCTCTTTACGTGCTTCTGTGCCCACTTTTTTAAGATTCTGTCCCTGTTTACCAATCACCATTGATTTATGACTCTTGCGGGAAACATAGATGACGGCGTTTACAAAGACGCGTTCACCGGTATCATCCCATTTTTCAATTTCAACAGCGCAGTTGTACGGAAGTTCCTGACGCAGTTCCATGAAGAGCTTTTCACGCACAACTTCAGAAGCCATAAAGCGTACAGGCACGGTTGAAAGCTGATCTTCTGGGTAGAGCTTTTCGGAAACAGGGAGATGCTTCTTAATGTACTCAAGCATAGGCTCAAGACCATCTCTACGCATTGCAGAAACAGGGAACACTTCCGCATTAGGCCAGAGTGCGCTCAGCTTTTCGAGAAGCGGAAGCATTTTTGCTTTATCGCGGAACTTGTCGACTTTGTTGACAGCAACTACCACAGCACGTTTTTCGTTAAGAATTGCTTCTTTTAACGGTTCGATATCTTTATCGAATGCACCGGGACGGTCAACGTACAGGGAACCGTCCAGAACAACCATAACTACATCTGCACCGCTTAATGTGTGCCATGCAGTTTGCAGCAAAATTTTGTTCATTTTACCGCGAAGCTGGTGAATACCCGGGGTATCCATGAAGATAACCTGAGAGTCTGGACTGGACAGGATACCGCTGACCTGATTTCGGGTAGTTTGTGGCTTAGGGGTAACAATAGCTACTTTCTGCCCTAAGTATGCGTTAAGCATAGTTGATTTACCCGCGTTAGGTGGTCCCATCATTGCGACCCAACCGCAGCGGTGTTCTGTGTTACTCATATATATTTTTCTCCATCAATTTTCTGACAAATTAGTTTGCTTAGATGTGCAATAGGACTTCATATAAAGTCAAGAAGTCATCGGTAAATATACCCATGTTGAGGCGATACAGCAAATGGAAGATTATGGAATAGTCTACGAAGAATGCGAAGTTGCTGGGAATAAGCAAGGATGCAGAATCTAGCTAGTTTTCTGCATCCCTGCGCGAGGAGACTCTCAGCCATTGCTGGCAGGAGCGTCTAGACATCGCGGCTTGGGCGCCAAAATGTCTGATGCTCACAACAAGTGGTAAACCACAAGCGGAAGACGTTGTGTGCATTTTGTAACTGTAGCGTTTATTGTGTGCGGCATCAAATAGTAAACGCTTCCTTTTATAACAAATATCACTATTGTTCTTTGGTAAATGGTGATTACTAGCCTTAACGGTCACGTTTTGTGAGTAATTGCTGACACTATTGGGAATTGTACATGCAGTTTAGCAACCGCAGATTTTTTCTGTGACAGTTTTACAGCTATGGTCGTCCGGCATAAATCGTGTTCCATTAATGGCTGTTACAGGTCGCATGCCGATTAGTGAATTCAAAACATAGGCGTAGCGGAAGTCACCTACAGAGTAAGATCGGACTGAGCAGTCATAGACAGGAAGTATTGTGCGTGCTGCTTCAAGGGCGATGGAAGGCAGGCGGGATTTGCCGCCGGGCACACAAAACCGTTCACCATCACCGAACAAAAGCGCGGCTGTTGTTGTTTCGGTAACTAAATTATCGCGCGCAAGGAGTACTGCGTCGTCATAGCCTTTTTGAATGGCAGAGCGGCGTTGCAACCAGTTGTACATATAGTTCATAGTCTTGTGCCCAAGCAGAGGATGTTGCGCGCCGTCAGTTACCGTGCATAACTTGTACATTTTCTCTAGTTGCGGGGTGTATGGAGCAGCTGTGATAACAGGGTCTACTGTCTCGTGCTCGTCAATCAGTGCGAATATATTGACACGGGCGGTTTGACCGGCAAGTTTTTTGCGGTCAATGACTTCCATCACGATTTCAGCATAGTCTAATTGCGGAACAATGAAACCGAGTTTCTCCAGCGAGCTTTCCAGCCTGTCCAGGTGCTGGTTGAAGTAGCATAAGCTTTTGCCGTTAAATAGAATTGTCTCAAAAACTCCAGCCCCAAAACGAAAAGACGGAGCTGCAATATGTTGCATTACTCCGTCTTCATCATGATATTTACCTGATCTGTAGTAGGTCATGTCGATAGCACCTTTCGAAACTTTTCGGCTTTTGCGATAGTTTCGTCGAATTCTAGCTCCGGCACAGAGTCGATTACCAGCCCGCTTCCTGCGAAATACCGGAACAATTGTATACCACTATGGTCATGTGTAAACCATCCGGTGCGAATTGCAATACTTGAGTTCATGGTGGTTTTATTTTTGATATGAATAAAACTACCGCAGTATAAGTCGCGGCTATGTGGTTCTAATTGTTCAATTATTTTCATTGTCCTCAACTTTGGGCAGCCTGTAATTGAACCACCGGGGAAAGCATCAAATAATAAGTCGAGACATGTGGATTCCTTTTTCAAGGTTCCTTTCACAATTGAATACATTTGCAGCATGTTATCGACAGTAAATATGTCTTTATGCCGTTCTACAGAAACAGAGCCGTAGTCACAGTGTGCGGAGATATCGTTTCGAATAAGATCAACAATCATGGAAAGTTCAGCACTTTCTTTGGGAGACTCGCGCAGATCTGTGAGAAGTTGTTCGGAAAAGGTATCGAAGGCAACAGTACCTTTGATTGGCTCAGAGGTGATTGTTCCTTCTTCTACCCGTAAAAAGCATTCTGGTGATGTTGAAATAATTTTGACATCTTCTGATGTGAACCACGTATAGTACGCAGCGGGATAGTTTTGCCAGAGGTGCAGAAACAACCCGACAGCATCGCACTGTGGAGACGTTTGCGTTGAATTTGTAGCTGTTGTGGTACTGAAGCTTTCTGGAACCTTCATGGAAAAGGACGAGGAAAGGCAGAGTTGGTACGTGTCGCCACTGCGGATGTGTTCAAGTACCTTCTGTACGCCATCAATGTATTCATCACGATTCATAGAGGGCGTTGGCGTCGAAAATTCGCTGCATTCCGGTAAAAGTTCTGTCAGGCGCGGCGGGGTGGTACAAAAATCTTTCAGACGGTGTAACGTACGAGTGTTAGCACTTTCAAGGGCAGAGCATTCAAGCAGCCCTGTCGAAATATCTACTGTGATGAGAATAGAATACTGGCGCAAATGCCCAAGAGGGAGGTCGTTTTTCTTATCTGAGTGAATGCCGCGTTCTTTTAATCCGTAGGTGTACGAAAGGTAGCCGAATGACTCGCTCCCCGTGTCAAAGCAGAAGGATTTGATCTCTTCCCGCGTAGTTTGCGGCTGCACAATGAGTTCTGCGACAGGGTCTATGCCGATAATGCATTTATTTGCAGAACGGCGAAGCGGAGTATCGTCATCTGTAACACCGGATAAAAACATGTCGGCATCATAGATAGTCGCAAATCCGTTGAACAGTGCGGCGAGTTTTGATCGCTGTACTCTGCCTGCTTCAAGAAAGACCGAAAAAGCGCATTGCATGGTGTATGTACCACTCACCCTGATCCGTTAGAAACGATTCAGGATGGAACTGAAGCCCCATTATAGGGCGGGTTTTGTGTTCGATAATCATGGGGATGTCACTCCCTGCCAAGGTTGCTGTAACCTGTAATCCGTCGCCAATGGATGAAAGGTAGAGAGAGTGGTAGCGAGCGACTGTTCGTAATGTTCCGTCGTCAAGTTCAAGCGAGTCTGTTTTACCGTGGACACAATTGGGAAGTCTGTCCGTGGTTCCACCAAAAAAGCGGTTGATAATCTGCATTCCCATGCAGATGCCTAGTACGGGTTTGCCGCTTTTAAAAACATAGTCGTATGCACTGTATTCGTCTGGATGCCCCGGTCCCGGTGAAATAACGATTAAATCGTAGTTTGCGAACGGATAGCCCTGTAATGCTGCTCCATCCTCGCCGTAGGAAATAATGTCCGGCTTAGAGGACGTAGCCGCCACAAGAAGATGTTCCAGATTGCGGGTAAAACTATCGTTGTTATCAATCAATACAATGTGCACAGCTCGTTCCTGTTACAGTTCCGGATCAATCCAGATGACAGAAGCCTGCCTTCCGGTGACTCTGTCACGACGGTACGAATAAAAATCGTCTTCAAGCGTTTTGGTGCAAAGGTCAAGGCTGAAAATTTGCTTTTCTGGGATTCCTGCAAGCTGGAGCTGGTGCTTTGTCAACTGCCATAAATCCATCATCTTGGTATCCTTGTTGAACCAGCGCACCCATTCTACGCCCCATTCATTTTCGAAATTGATAAATTGTGCTTCTGCTGGGCCTAGGCTAGGGCCGCGCACTGCAAAAACATCTGAAGGGGAAATACTGTACTTTGTGCAGAATGCTTCTACGCCTGAAACAGGAAATGCAATACGGTTGCCACGCCAGCCTACATGCAGCCCCGCAATGTATTTGCCGCTTTTGTGTGCCAACAATACGGGTTGGCAATCTGCCGTCTTAATTATCAGTGCCTTATTCGGCTTGCTGGTGGCGCTCCCGTCTGCTTCCAATACGGCAGCTTCTCCAGAGGGCGTTTCAGGTGGATCAAATTCGACGATATCCCCATGCACTTGTTTCAGTTCACACCATGAGCGAATCCCAAGTTCTTTTTGCAGACGCAAACGATTGTAGACAACGTGTTTGGGGTTATCTCCGACATCCATGGATATGTTGCTAGCCATGTATGCGCCTGTGCTTTCGCCGCCCAGACGATTCTGAAAAAAACAGCGGACATGTGGAATGCCCGGAAACGAAAAATTGATGCCGCCTACAGCCATTGCAAAGCCTCCTCAGTGCACAGTGCATGCATAGTCTTATCCCAAGGGTCAGTTGTTAGCGCTGGGACTATCTGAAAAGAATAAGCCAATCCAACAAAGGTTGCATGATTAAAAGCTGCCCTGCTCAGCATTCTATCATAGTATCCGCCGCCGAAGCCAAGTCTGTTTCCTGTGGCATCGAATGCTACGCCGGGAACAATAACAAGGGAAGGCGAAAATTCAGGGTCATCATAATCGACCACAGTACAGTGAGCGCGGGGTTCAAGTATGCCATATGTTCCCTTTTCCAGCTCGTGCTCGCCCTTGCAATGCACAAGGGACATTTGCCCGTTAGTGTCGTCGCAGCGGGGGAGAAGAAGCTTTCTGCCGGAAGCCCATATGTCATTCAGGAGTAAATCTGTTCGTAACTCGTTGCGTATTGGCGAATAAATGATGACTTGCTGTGACTGTTTCCAGATGTTGTCAGCCATAAGGTTTTGTTGCGCCAGAATGGATGCCTCCTGAACAAAAATTGCATCAAGATTTTGTCGTTCGGTAAGGAGCTTTTTGCGTAATTCTGCTTTTGTCACAATTTCTCCTGAATAAAGCTGGGTAGAATGGCATGAGATGTGAGTATATGTTCAATCTTGCGTAGCATGTGTAGTATGCATGCTCAACACTTTTACTGCACTGACTGAAGAAAAACAGGCATCAACGGTTGCAAATGATTGCTTTTGAGTCAACTATGTGGGGCGGGAAAAAATTTCATAAACTCTTGCAGGTTACGGAGTGTATAATGAGTGATTTTTGGATTTGTATTGGTGATATTCATGATGAAGTTGCACGCCTTACCGATATTCCGGAACTTGCGCAGGCAAGCGGTGTTATTATTAGTGGTGACTTAACCATGGCGAAAGGCGCGCCAGCTGCGCGTCGTGTTATTGACGCAGTAGCGGCGATTAACCCTGTTATCTATGCTCAGATCGGCAATATGGACAAACCGGAAGTAACGGAGTTCTTGCAGGAGCTGGGCTGTAATATTCATAGGACAGTTGCAGAGTTAACGCCTTCTGTAGGTGTCATGGGCGTTGGCACTTCTGGTATTACGCCATTTAATACGCCTTCTGAAACACCGGATGAAACACTCGGTGCATGGCTGGATGAGACCTACGCGCAGGCATCGCAGTATGATGCGACAGTTGTTGTCGTACATGATCCGCCGTTCGGAACAAAGTGTGATGACTTGGGGAACGGCGTACATGTAGGCAGTAAGGCAGTGCGTGCGTTTATTGAGAAAGAACAGCCACCGTTAGTGTTATGTGGACATATTCACGAGGCGCGATCCGCTGATACCATTGGTGCAACTACTGTAATCAATACAGGAATGCTCTCTGCTGGTGGGTATGCAAAGATTACTATTGAAGGCGCTGCCGTGCAGGCGGAGCTGTGTATACTGGAATAGCGGTCTGACGGTACGTTGTTCTGCTTTTTTATATAGTCCATTTCATGGCAAATTATACATAAGATAAGTATGTTATGTAATAAACTAAAGTGCACCTGCTTTTTGTATTAGTTTTTTTTAGAAAAAAAATATTGACAGTTGTGCTCAGGACGTATAGTTATGTCCACCTCGAGAGGGAATTGCTTTCAGAGCAAGAACCGCATCGTAAACAAGCTATGACGCGGGGTGGAGCAGCTCGGTAGCTCGTCGGGCTCATAACCCGAAGGCCGTAGGTTCAAATCCTGCCCCCGCTACCAATATTTAACCCCCCTGCATTGCAGGGGGGTTATTGTGTTATGTACTCCCGGCGTTAAATAAAGGAGATCGCAGATGGCAAAAGAAGAAGCCATTCAAGTAAACGGTGAAGTTATGGAAGCGTTGCCTAACGCAATGTTCCTCGTTCGCCTCGAAAACGGTCATGAATGTCTCGCACACATCTCCGGTAAAATGCGTAAATTCCGTATTCGCGTACTTCCAGGAGATACAGTTACTGTAGAACTTTCACCTTATGATCTTACTCGTGGTCGCATTACTTTCCGTCCACGTTAGGTTCGATATATAAGGCGTTCGTTTGTTCAAGCGTAACGAATAAAGCCCGCTCTGAAATTTTTCAGAGCGGGCTTTGTTATTGTGTATTGTGTGCTGGAATTATGATGGAATGTGCGTTGCACGACCTTCCTGAACAGCATGACAAGCACAGATTGTACCATTATCAAGTGTCATTGCGTGTGGCACTTCATTAACACAGCGTTGGTTTGCAAGGCGACAACGACCATGGAAAACACAACCGGTAGGCAGGCTGATCGGGGTCGGTACATCACCGGTAAGTTTGATGTGTGAAAAGCCTTTTTTGCCCATGCGAGGAATCGCGGACAACAATGCTTTTGTGTATGGATGCTGCGGGTTGGAAAATAACTCTTTGGCATCTGCAAGTTCACACAATGAACCTAAGTACATAACTGCTACTCTGTTGGAGATATGCTCAACAACAGATAAGTCGTGACTGATGAAGAGGTATGTCAGGTTCCGGTCACGCTGTAAGTCCATCATCAGGTTAAGCACCTGAGCCTGAATGGATACGTCAAGCGCAGAGATTGGCTCGTCAGCAACGATGAATTCTGGCTCAAGAACAAGTGCTCGGGCAATGGAGATTCGCTGGCGCTGACCGCCGGAGAATTCGTGCGGGTAGCGTTCGCCCCAAACAGGGTTGATGCCTACCTGCTCCATTACGTCTGCAACACGCTGTTTAACATCAGCGTCGCTGTATTCCGGAAAATGGAAACGTACAGGTTCTTCAAGAATCTGAGAAACTTTCATACGCGGGTTTAATGACGCGTACGGGTCCTGAAAGATCATCTGTGCTGCTGTGCGGAACTCCTTACGCTCTGCACCGGACTTGTTGTCCACACGCTCGCCACGGTAATAAACCTGTCCGCCTGTCGGTTCGTATAAACCGATGACGGTACGTGCGAGTGTGGACTTACCACAGCCTGACTCACCTACTACAGAAAGGGTTTCGCCTTTCTGAATTTCAAAGCTCACATCGTTTACAGCATGAACAACTGTTTTTTTGCGTGTAAGCTTGCCTCCTTCGAACCCAAGCTGGTCAAGAAAGCCGCCGGAAATATCGAAGTGTTTTACCAGATTTTTAATTTTAAGAAGAGGTGTATTACTCATCGCCTACTCCACAACATGACAGGCAGCGAACACGCCGGATTTTTTACGTTCGAGCTCCGGCACCACTTCAAAACAGATGTCTTTACAGTAGTCGCAACGGTTGTTGAATGCGCAGCCTTTAGGAATATTAGTAAGGCTAGGCATAGAGCCGCGAATCTGGTTAAGACGATCACCTTCGGCGCCGTCCGGTAATGCTGCAATAAGTCCCTGTGTGTATGGGTGGGTAGGAGTTGCACAGACAGTGTCTGTTGAACCCATCTCAACAATACGACCAGCGTACATAACAGCAATTTTTTCTGTAACCTGAGAAACAACACCAAGATCGTGTGTGATAAGGATAAGCCCCATGTTGTCCTTCTCGCACAGCTCGAGAAGCAGATCCATGATCTCAGCCTGAATGGTTACATCAAGTGCCGTTGTAGGCTCATCAGCAATGATGAGTGCAGGGTCTGTCAGCAAAGCAATAGCAATAACAATACGCTGACGCATACCACCGGAAAATTCATGCGGGTACTGTTTGAGGCGTTTTTCCGGTGAAGGAATGTACACCTTGCGCAGTTTTTCCAGAGCGATTTTCTCAGCTTCTTTTTTAGACACTTTGCTGTGCGCAAGCACAGTCTCAATCATCTGTTGACCAATGGTCAAAACAGGGTTGAGCGTCATCATTGGGTCCTGAAAGATCATGGAAATGCGATTGCCGCGAATAGTACGCAGCTGCTTGTTATCAAGCTTCGCTAAATCCTGACCCTCGAACATTACAGAACCACTGGCGATAAAGCCCGGTTTTGAAATCTGGTTGATGACAGAGAAGCCGGTAACAGATTTGCCTGCGCCGGATTCGCCTACAAGACCGAGGCGTTCGCCTTTATCTACAGAAAACGAAACATTATTTACAGCCGTAAGCGCAATGTCGCGCATACGGAACTGAACTACTATGTCTTTTACATCTAAAAGGTGTTCCATTGTTCCTTAGTCCTTATACAGTTTTGGATTCAGGAAGTCCCTGAGCCAGTCACCGAGCAAGTTGATGGATAATACCAGCAGTACGAGAACGAGTCCCGGGAACAGGGTGATCCACCAGCTGCCACTCATAAAGTAGGCAAAGCCGGATTTAATAAGAGAACCGAGTGAAGGCTGGTTAACAGGCATACCAAGCCCGAGGAAAGAAAGTGCAGCTTCACTCATTACAGCGTTAGCAACCTGAACTGTAGAAATAACCAGAACAGGAGTCAGGGTGTTAGGAAGAATATGACGGAACATAATACGCATTGGGCGAAGTCCGATAACGCGTGCTGCTTCAACGTATTCTTTCTTTTTCTCTGCAAGTACGGAGGCGCGTACAGTACGTGCGTACTGTGGCCATTCAGAGAACCCGATAACAAAAATAAGGAATGGAACAGCAACATCTGCATAGCGTGAAACACCCAGTGCTGCCTGCAAAATTGCACCAAAGAAGATTGCAACCATGTATGATGAGAAGGAAAGCTGCACATCAGCAACACGCATCAGGAAGGTGTCTACTCGACCGCCCTTGTAACCTGCTGTTAAGCCGATGATGATTCCCAGAAAAGACTGCAATGCAACCGCACCAAGACCAATGAGGAGTGAAATGCGGGTTCCGTATAAAATTGTAGACCAGATGTCGCGTCCCTGTGCATCTGTACCTAACCAGAAGGAATCAAGTCCTTCCGGTGTCCACATAGGCGGTGTTTCAGCATCCATCAAATCGATAGTTGCACCGTCGTACGGGTTTTGTGTTGCAAGCACTGGCGCAAGAATCGCCATTAAAAGCAGAATAACTAAAATAATGAAACTGCCGACCGCAACAGGGTCACGGCGGAAGCTATACCAAAAGTAGGTATCTTTAAATTTTTGCCACATGGATTACTTCCTCCCCGAAACACGAACCATTGGGTTAACCAGTCCGTAAATAATATCCACAACGGTGTTCACGATTACAAAAAGAACACCAACGAAAACAAGGTATGCAACGAGCAAAGCGGTGTCGGAGCGTTCTACAGCTTCAATGAACATGAAGCCCATACCCTGCCACTGGAATACTGTTTCAGTGAGGATTGTGTACGCAATCATAATACCAAGCTGTACGCCACCCACTGTAATAACAGGAAGAAGGGTGTTTTTAAATGCATGCACCATCAGAACGCGGGTCGGGTTAAGACCTTTTGCGTGGGCAAATTTAACGTACTCTGTTTGCAACACTTCAACCATTTCCGCTCTGATAAGGCGGATAAAAAGTGGGAGCATAATGGAAGAAAGCGCAATAGTAGGAAGGATAAGGTGTTTAAGAGCCTTCCAGCTTAAAAAGTTACTTTCCCATCCCGGGAACAGGGCTTCCGTTGGGCCTCGACCATAGGAAGGAAGCCAGTGCAGCTCTACCGCAAAGACGTAGATGAGTAAGAGTGCGGTAAGGAAAACAGGAATAGAAACACCAACGATACTGGCTCCCATAAATAAACGGGCAAGCCACGAACGTGGTTTAACAGCTGCATAAATACCGATAGGCACGGAAAGAACAATAATGACGATGGCACTTGCTATAACAAGTTCCAGAGTCGCAGGAGCCTTTTTTAAAATTACCTCAGTAGCTGGTTTGCGGTAAAAGAAGGAACGACCAAGATCGCCGTGCGCAGCTTTTTTTACAAATCGTACCCACTGAACCACAACTGGGTCATTGAGACCCAGCTGGTCGCGAATTGCTTCACGCTCAGCAGCGGAAACGTTAATTCCGACCATCTCACGAACTGGATCACCGAACGAATATTTAATACCGAACCCGATGATGGATATGACAAACATGACGATTAACGCCTGCGTCACTCTTCGAACAATAAAAGCAAACATATGGGGTGTTAGGGGTTAAAGGTGAATTAATTCCCAGTATCTTAAAACCGAAGAGAACCGGCACAAAGGTCGGTTCAATGGTTCCGCGCTGTGAGCGGAGAACTGAGCAGACAGGCAGTTGCCTGTTTGTCTCCATCATTAAAGGGGGCGGCAAAAGCCGCCCCTGATATATGCTAGTTCATTACGAGATCGCCAAAGTAAGGAAGGTTCATTACGTTGAGGATATCGTGAGCATTTTTGAGCTGCTTGCTGCCAGCCCATGACAGATCCTGCCAGTGAAGTGGTACAAATACCGCTTCCGCATTGAGAATACGTTCAATTTCCTGAAGCTGTGCTTTACGCTTTTCTACGTTAGTTTCGGAGTTAGCGAGTTTAACAAGTTCATCAACTTTAGGGTTGCAGTATTCGTTAGCGTTGTAGTGACCAGCGCCTGTCTCTTTGTTCGGACATACAGCAAGGTACTCTGTAAAGTTAGCAGAGTCTTCTGTATCAGAATGCCAACCGATCATTTGGATATCAGCGGCACGAGCGTCGAACTGATCCCAGTACTGAGCTTTAGGCATAGTTTTGAGGTTAACTTTGATGCCGATGCGAGCCATCATGGAAACGAATGCCTGAGCAATCTGCTCATCTTTAACGTAACGGTTGTTAGGAGCAATCATAGTTGCTTCAAAACCATTAGGGTAGCCAGCTTCTTTCATGAGAGCTTTTGCTTTTTTAAGATCGTAGCGAGGCTGAAGGTCTTCCACATAGCTCTGGAATCCTTTAGGACCCTGTTGAGCAGCAGCAGTGCCACGGCCTTTAAGGATTTTTTTAACGATACCTACGTTGTTGGTAGCGTATACGATTGCCTGACGAACTTTTGTGTTTGCAAAGGCAGGGTTACTTTTCTGGTTCAACTGAAGCATGATGATACGTGTACCAGGCATGGTGATGAGGTCTACGTTTTCAGCAGCATCAAGACGGTCATAGTCCTGTGGAGGTACAGGCATGATGAAATCTACGTCGCCGGAAAGAATGGAAGCAACACGGGTAGCTTCGTTTTTAATAGGACGCATGTCGATTTCAGTGATGTTGCCATGCTCTGCCCAGTAATTAGGGTTAGCCTTAAAGACCATTTTTACACCCTGCTCACGTTCTGCAACGGTGAATGGGCCAGTACCGGAAGCATTGTCGTTTGCAAAAGAAGGTACTGATTTACCGATGAAATCTTTATCCTGACCATTTTCATCTTTGCCGGTGTAGAACTTGGAGTCCAGTGGGAAGATGTATGTAGCCATGTTGATAAGAAGCGGGTAAGGAACTTTAGTTTTGATGTCTACTGTGTAATCATCAACAACTACAGCAGGTTCAAACTTTTCAAAAAGTCCTCTGTAGTCGACGGATTTTTTGAGGCGGTCAAGAGTCCATGCAACGTCTTTTGCAGTAAAGTCGTTACCGGAGTGGAATTTTACACCTTTACGGAGGTAAAAACGCATTGTTTTATCATCAATGCGCTCCCACTTGGTAGCAAGGCGAGGGTCAAAGCCCATATCTTTATTCCAACGTACGAGTGGATCGAATACTAAATGCGAGTACTGAACCATGCCGCCGGAAAGCTGTACATGCGGGTCAAGTGATACTGGGTCAGCGTCCAAAGCTAAGCGCAGAGTCTTAGCGGAAGCAGGAATTGCTGCAAGTGCTAATACAGCAGCAAGAGCAAGTACTGTTAACAAACGTTTCATCCGAAACCTCCAAAACTAGAAATACTTCTAATGACAACCTAAAACAAATAGAGACCACAAAATTGTTTAAAATGACATTCCATGCGGAGTTGCACTGTAAACAATATATAAAGCTCGAAATAAAAACCTTTCAGACCTTTTTAAGTCAAGCTTTTTTGCGATAGATGAACCTATTGCCGTTGCAGCCCCGAAAGTACGGGGTAGTACCCCTTTGAAATACGAAAAAAAGTGCTACAACGGTTTGTTCTTATAAAACAGCAAGTAAGGATTGTTATAACGGTTGGGAATGGAATGTGGAAATGTTCCTATGTTTTTTATACCTGCAAGAACATTGCATTGAACGATGCTGAAATGTATTTTTCATGGCGTCGATTTCAATATTTTCCATTTACGTAAACTGCTATGAAAATCAGGATAATAAGAAAAAGATAATTACCTGCCGTGGGCATTTTAGTACAACAGATGTCGATAAATAACAACTTTTCTATACACTTTGCGCCATCACACTGTGATGAATGTAAATTATTTTTTGAGTGCTACTGCTATATTTGAGTGTCATACAGAAAAACAGCAATAAACTCAGTAAAAATGTCGAAAAAAGTGTCGCTGATGCTTCATCATAGGAAGCATAAACAAAATTTGCTGGTGGTTCTTTTTACGTAAAAGAACACGGAAAATCAGTACGATGAAAATGGTAGTTACTTAAAATGTGCCGGATAGTAAAAAACACTCATATCGTCGAAATTGGTGGTGCAAACTCGATAAAATGCGATTTTGTACAATTATGTAGAAAGCGCTTTGAGAGTACTGTTGGGCTGCCTAAGTGCCCGTGAGTCGAAAAAGATGGTACTATGTAAAATTTAGTGGTGGTATGCTATGTCTATCAGGTGGTTATGGTTGTGCGAACCCATAGATGGCGTGTTGCCTGCCTAATTAGGTGATTGTAACCCGCGCCGAAGCCTGCCTCTTGCGTGAAAGGTCGATCAACTGTATCAGACAGGCATAATACAATCTGAAATGCTCACATACTGTTTAGCGTGTTTGAGCAAGGAGAATATATATGCAATTTCCAGAACCAAGCATGGAAGGTCCGATTTCTGTTGAAACTGCACTGGCAAACCGTCGTAGTGTCCGTGAGTTTGCAGACGAGTCATTGACACCGGATTCTCTCGGGCAGCTTTTGTGGGCAACCTATGGTGTCAGCGAAGAAGGTCCATGGAATCGCCGCACTGTTCCATCTCCGGCAGCAATGTACCCTATGGAATTGTACGTTGTGGCGGGTGATGTAGAAGGACTTGAAGCTGGAGTGTATCGGTACGATGCTCTCGGACATTCTCTTGAAGAAGTAGAAGAAGGCGACCTGCGCGAAGAAGTGGCGGAAGTCTGTATTGAACAGGACTGGATGGCAAAAGCACCCGCTATCTTAGTTATTACGGCAGC
Organism: Halodesulfovibrio sp.; assembly: GCF_025210605.1. NCBI lineage: Bacteria > Pseudomonadati > Thermodesulfobacteriota > Desulfovibrionia > Desulfovibrionales > Desulfovibrionaceae > Halodesulfovibrio > Halodesulfovibrio sp. The sequence continues at coordinate 124,486 of NZ_JAOARI010000031.1, forward strand.
CTTTGATCGTATTTCACAAAAATTTGGTGAGCGCGGTGTTGCCTACACCTTTTTCGAAGCTGGGCACATGGCGCAAAACTGCTATCTTCAAGCTGAGGCGCTGGGGCTTGGTGTGACTGAAGTTGGAGCATTCAAAGAAGAACACCTGATGGATCTTCTTGAATTACCGCCAGAGCATAACCCGATGCTCGTTCTGCCTGTGGGCTGGAAAAGCTTCGAATAGTATTGCAATTTTTGTGAGCACATTATCTCGCTGACTATACTCACAATATACTTTTTGTTTAGCCAAACTAGGCTGTTCTAGTTTGGCTGATTGATAGTTAAGGCAGCTCATATAATCAAAGCCCCCGCATCTGACATGTAATCAGGTGCGGGGGCTTTCTATTTATATAGGGCTAGCTTGCTAACTTGCGTCAGGCAGCTTTTTACCTACGAGGAAGAGCATTGCAACTACTGCTGCAAGACCTAACGGAAGGGTGATAATTGGTGAGAAACCAAGACCTGCCGGAAGGAATCCGAAGAGAACTGATACGCCGCCGACCGCAAGTGCATAGAAAAGCTGAGTGCGAACGTGGTCAATGTGGTCACATGCAGAACCCATGGAAGACAAGATGGTGGTATCAGAGATTGGTGAGCAGTGGTCACCAAAAATAGCACCAGTCAGAACCGCAGCGATGTTAAGAAGCAGGTACGCCTGATCTCCGTTGATAGCCCAAGCAAGTGGAATCGCCAGTGGCATGAGGATACCCATTGTGCCGTACGATGTTCCTGTTGCGAAGGAGATAACGGAACCGAGAACGAAGATAATAGACGGCAAAATAAATGGAGGAAGTGTATCGGACAATACGCTTACGAGCCAGATTGCAGTGCCGAGCTCTTTAATAATACCGGAAAGAGACCATGCCAGCAGGAGGATAACAGCGGTAATTGTCATAGACTTAATACCGAGAATCCAAGTGGTGATGGCTTCCTCAATGGTAAATACTTTTTTGCAAACGCCCATTACCATGGCAACGATACCGGCAAGTAAAGCTGCCTGAAACAGAACTACAGAAGCATCGGAAGCGCCGAAGCATTCGCGTACAGCAAAAAAGCTGAATGGAGCGGCATTAATTTTTGCAAGCATCTCAGCATTGTCGATAGCGCTAAGACCGTTGAAGTAGAAGCCGAGGAATGCAGCTACGATAAGTGTACCGATTGGAATAATGGCGTTCCAAATGGAAGGAACAACATGTGCACCCGGCTCAAGCTGTGTAGTTTCTTCAGAAGCCATAGGGTTGGCATTGTCAGCTAACACTTTACCGTGTTTACGGGCACGTTCTTCTGCCTTCAGCATTGGACCGAATTCACGCAGAAGCATAATTCCTGCGAGAACAAAGAACAGAATGAAAATATTGTAGAAGCGGTATGGGATTGTTTCAACAAACGCACCGTATGCATTCATCTGAATGCCAACCTGTTCAAAGCCGTCCTTAATAAGACCAACTTCATAGGCAACCCATGTAGAAATAAGTGCAATACCGGCGATTGGTGCTGCTGTAGCATCAATGATGAACGCAAGCTTTTCGCGGGAAACCTGCATGCGGTCAGTAACTGGACGCATGATAGGACCTACGGTCAGTGAGTTTGCGTAATCATCAAAGAAGATAATCAGACCCATGAGCCATGTGAAGAACTGGGCACTGCGTGGACCCTTAGCTTTTTTCGCAAGTGCTTCTGCTACTGCAAGAGTACCCCCCATCTTGGATACAACTGCAATCAGACCACCAATTGCGAGACACTGAAGTACAATACCTGCGTTCCATGAATCAGCGAGTGAGCCGAGAATTTCATGAGAAACGCGCTGGAATGAACCCAGTAAGCCGTGGTAAAAATCAAAGCCGGTGGTTTCCAGCATCATTGCACCGGAAAAAACACCGAGGAACAAGGACAACACAACGTTACGGCTGATAAATGCAAGAATGATTGCTACCAGCGGCGGAACCAGTGTCCAGAATCCAAAAATTTGTGAGTTTGCAGCGCCTTTGCTTGAGTCAGCAGCAAAAGCAGGGGCTGCAATACAAAGAATGCTTACTGCAGAAAGCAGTAAAAACAATTGTCTAAATTTCATAACATCTCTCTCCCGAAGATTGCTCTCTTTGCGTAGTACCTAAAAGAAATACTCTTGCTTTGCAAGCGTTGTCTGTGAAGTTTTTTCGAATATTTAAATAACAAATCAAAGTGTTACAGTTGTTTTGTGTTTCATGTCTGCAATAGAAGATTGTTCGACTGCTTTTTTGTGATATTACAGTGTTTGACGATTGACTTTCAAAAGGGCGCGCAGCATGGTCTGCCTATGTATGAGGATAAAGATATAGTAGCGGAATATGTGGATGCATTATGCAAGTCGGAACGGTTGGGAGATCAAGTTGTCTACCATAAAACGCTGCCGGAACTTGATGCATCCCATGCAGAAAATAAACGTCCGTGGTCGCAGGCAATTAAAGATATGCTCGCGATGCAGGGCATACGCCAGTTGTATGCGCACCAGACTCTTGCCACGGATTATATTCGGGCTGGCAAACACGTTGTTGTGGCAACCCCGACAGCAAGTGGTAAAAGCTTAGTATACAACCTTCCGGTGATTGAGCGTTTTCTACAAGACCCCGATGCACGGGGGCTTTACTTGTTTCCACTTAAAGCACTGGCGCAAGATCAGCTGAAAACGTTCCAATCTCTCACAGCGCATTGGGCTAAAGATGCACGTCCTGAAGCGGCGATTTACGATGGAGACACCACGCCGCATTTTCGTAAGAAAATACGCACAAAGCCCCCGACAGTACTCATGACAAACCCTGAGATGCTGCACCTTTCTATTTTACCACATCATGAGCAGTGGATTGAATTTTTGGCGTCGTTGCAATTTATTGTTGTGGACGAAGTTCATACCTACCGCGGTGTCATGGGTTCGCACATGGCGCAACTGTTTAGAAGACTGCTGAGGGTTTGCAAGCAATACGGCATTACTCCGACATTTATTTTTTGCTCTGCAACAGTCGGGAATCCTGCTGAGTTATGTGAAAACCTTACAGGTATTGCTCCAACGGTCATTACAGAAAGCGGTGCTCCGCAAGGTAAGCGCCATTTTGTTTTTATGGATCCGGAACAAAGTCCATCCTCCGCTGCCATTTCATTGCTGAAATCTGCGCTTATGCGGAACATGCGTACCATTGTGTATACACAGTCGCGTAAAATGACAGAGCTAATCAGCATGTGGGCGGGACAGCATTCAGGAGCTTTTAAAGATAAAATTTCGGCGTATCGTGCAGGTTTTCTGCCGGAAGAACGGCGTGAGATCGAACAAAAAATGTCCAGTGGCGAGCTGCTGGCTGTTATATCTACAAGTGCATTGGAGCTTGGGATAGATATTGGTGCGCTCGACCTCTGTATTCTTGTAGGCTACCCCGGCTCAATAATGTCTACAATGCAGCGTGGTGGAAGGGTTGGGCGTAAAAAGCAAGAGTCCGCAGTTGTTCTTGTTGCTGGTGAAGATGCGCTCGATCAATATTTCATGCGACATCCTAAAGAATTTTTCACTCGTCCGCCGGAGTCTGCTGTTCTTAACCCCCATAATCCTGTCATATTAAAACGTCATCTTGAATGTGCCGCAGCAGAGCTTACGTTACGTGCTTCCGAAGAGTGGCTTCAGGAGTCGGAAGTGACAACAGCTGTGCATGAACTGGAACAGTGTGGTCTTCTGTTACGCGACGCAGAAGGTTCGACCATCTTTGCTGCTAAAAAGCGTCCGCATCGGCATGTTGACCTGCGTGGCGCTGGCAATAATTTTCATATAGAATCAGAAGACGGTACAGTTATTGGCAGTGTTGATGGAGTAAAAGCGTTTAAAGAGACGCATCCCGGTGCTGTGTATCTGCATAAAGGGCAGACTTGGTCTATTACTGAACTGGATTTTGGAACCCGTACAGCCAAAGCCAAAAAAGGACGGGTTAACTATTACACACGCACTCGTTGTAATAAGAGTACAGAAATTTTGGAAGTGTTCGACCAGACGCATGTTTGGGGAACCCGTTTATGTTTCGGAAAGCTTCGTGTTACAGAAATCATAAGCGGGTATGAAAAACGAAATGTTCAAGGTGGTAAATTACTCGGGATAACTCCGTTAGAACTTCCACCGCTTGTTTTTGAAACAGAAGGTATCTGGTTTGAAGTGCCGCTTGGTGTCCAGCGTAAGGTTGAAGACGAATTTCTTCATTTTATGGGGGGGATTCATGCGCTCGAACATGCCATGATCGGAATCTTGCCGATTCTGGTGCTGACAGACCGCAATGATCTTGGCGGCATTTCTACTCCCATGCATGCACAAGTAGGGAAGCCTGCTGTTTTTGTATACGACGGCATGGAGGGGGGAGCTGGTTTAACACGGCATGCTTTCACCATGGCAGAAAATATATTTGAACAGACTCTCGCAACGGTTCGTGACTGCGGCTGTGAGCTTGGGTGTCCAAGTTGTGTGCATTCTCCTAAGTGTGGGTCAGGCAATCGACCTATCGATAAGCTTGGCAGTATTTTTCTTCTTAAAGAAATGGCAAAGGGAGAATTTGCACCGCCTGCCGACGAAGTTTTTACGGTGGAGCCTCTTCCGCAGACTTTTGCAAAGCCGTCATGCACAGCATCAACGGTATGCAGTGTTGACTCGAGTAGAACTATGAAACCTGCATCACCAGCGTCATCTCTGAAAGAGGTTCAAGCACTACCGGAAGCAACGGATACTCCAGCCCGCTACGCAGTGCTCGATATCGAAACTCAACGCTCCGCTCAGGAGGTCGGTGGTTGGCATCGAGCAGATCTTATGCGGGTTTCGGTGGCTGTTCTTTATGATTCGCAGGAAGACACATTCATCCATTATATGGAAGAAGATATGCCTGACTTGCTTGAGCATCTGAAAGATTTTGATTGCATAATCGGATTCAATATTATCCGCTTTGATTACAAAGTGCTTTCTGCCTACGCAGAGTATAATCTTAAGTCGTTACCAACGCTCGACCTGCTGGATGAAATTCGCAAGCGGTTAAACTATCGTGTCTCGCTCGATAACATCGGTTCTGCAACACTCAATGCCCCAAAATCTGCTGATGGGCTGCAAGCACTTGCGTGGTGGAAAGAAGGAAAAGTAGACGAGATTGCCAAATACTGTGAAGCAGATGTGCGTATTACCCGCGATATCTATAGATACGGCAAAGAGCACGGCTACTTGCTTTTCACCAATAAAGCGAAGCAAAAAGTGCGTGTGCCTATCGCGTGGTAGTTTTTTTATCCCATCAATACAGAATGTTATTTAGGTTCCCACTCTCGGAGATTACATCCCAAGAGTGGGAATGTATTGATGCGAAAATGCAGTACGAACTTTAGTCGTTCAGCAAGGAATGCGGGTCATCAATCACAGATTTTCCCACAGGAGCAAGGCAGATTACCGCAAGTTTGAGATGTTGGAACCCAAACGGGATACCAATGATGGTAATGAAGTTTGCAAGGGCAAACAGAAGGTGCCCAATGGCAAGCCAGAACCCGCCGAAGATGAACCAAATAATATTGCCGAGTAATCCAAGGCATCCTGTGCCGATATCAGGCATCCCAGTTACTTCTTCTCTATTCACCACTTGTTTACCAAATGGCCATAAGGTGAACATGGCAATAACAAAGCATGATCTCGCCCACGGAATACCGACAATTGAGATAATCATGATGATTCCGGCGATAAACCACCCTAATGCCATTTCAAGCCCACCTAGGACGAGCCAGAGAATATTCATTATAATTTTAAGCATATTACTTCTCGATTGGTTATAACGCCACGCTGACTTGCCAGTGTCTTTTATAAGAGTGTCAGCTTGTGTGTATGAAATTTGAACTTTTTATAATAAATATGAATTCCTATAAAAAGCAAGTTTCTTCGATTTACTATAATTTTTGCCTTTGTATTCCAACAATTCCAAAAAAAGTGCAGTATGTCGCCACCACTTTAGCAGTGAGTTTAACGTTGTTTTTTACTGCGCGTTAGTTGTAGCGCGAAGGAGTCCGACAATGGATATTCTTGATCTTATTAAAAGCAGAGATCCGAACGAACGTGAATTTCATCAAGCGGTTACTGAAGTTGTAGAGTCTATCAAGCCTGTCCTTGATCGCAATCCTCACTACCGCAGTGCAAACATTTTAGAGCGTATTGTTGAGCCGGAACGGGTTATTACATTTCGTGTTCCATGGGTTGATGACGATAATAATGTTCGTATCAACCGTGGTTTTCGCATTGAAATGAACAGCGCTATCGGTCCTTATAAAGGCGGATTGCGTTTTCACCCGTCTGTAAACTTGGGTATTTTGAAATTCCTTGCGTTTGAGCAGGTATTTAAAAATGCACTGACCAGTTTGCCGATGGGTGGTGGTAAAGGTGGCTCTGACTTTGACCCTAAAGGGAAAAGTAACATGGAGATCATGCGCTTTTGCCAAAGCTTTATGACTGAGCTTTCTCGTCATATTGGACCTAACACCGATGTTCCTGCGGGGGATATTGGTGTAGGTGCGCGCGAAATTGGTTTCCTGTTTGGACAATACAAACGCTTGCGTAACGAGTTCACAGGTGTATTAACAGGTAAAGGTCTGGATTGGGGCGGCAGCCTTATTCGTCCAGAGGCAACAGGCTACGGTGCGGTATATTTTGCCGCAGAAATGCTTGCTGTTGATGGTCGTTCTTTAAAAGATACATGCAGTCTCGTTTCCGGTTCCGGTAACGTTGCGCAGTTTGCAATGGAGAAACTTATTGAACTGGGCAGTGTTCCTGTAACGTTCTCTGATTCTTCCGGTTATATCTATGATGAGAAAGGCGTAGATCGTGAAAAGCTCCAATTTATTAAAGAGCTTAAAAATGTGCGCTTTGGTCGCGTAAGCGAGTATGCCGAAGAGTATCCGGAAGCTGTATACACTCCTGTTGATCCTGCACTTGATTACAACCCGCTCTGGAACCATAAAGCAGATTGTGCATTCCCTTGTGCTACTCAAAACGAAATTAACTCAAAAGACGCTGCTAATATTGTAGCCAACGGAGTTTCTGTCGTTTCTGAAGGTGCAAATATGCCGACTGTTCCAGAAGGCATTGAGCATTTTGTTGAAGAAAAAATTATGTACGGACCGGGTAAAGCAGCAAATGCTGGCGGCGTTTCTGTTTCTGGTCTTGAAATGACACAAAACTCCATGCGGTTGAGCTGGAACCGTGATGAAGTGGATGAACGGTTGCGTATGATTATGAAGAACATTCATAAGCGCTGCCTCGATACCGCTGAATACTACGGAACTCCACGTAACTACGTAAATGGTGCGAATATCGCCGGATTTACAAAGGTTGCAGATGCGATGATCGATCAAGGCGTCGTGTAGTCGTATATTGTCATAACTGGCAAAAATGCCCGTAGAACGAGGTGTGCAGAAATGCATACCTCGTTTTTTATTGTCGAAGACTAAGTCAGATGACCATAGGTATTCATTATTCAGTCAAGCGGTGCATTCATAAAAAGATGTCATCCATTGCTCTAACGCCTCACGAATGTTATGGATTGAAGAAGGTAACTTTTTTTCAGGGGTAGTGGCATATTTTTACAGTGTAGCGCATTGATTTTTGCTCGAAGTTCGTATGGAGCTGCCGCTAGCTCAATCCCTTGATTCTCAACAGAAAATACCAAATCCATCCACCCATAAACGAGCGGGGCACTATGGCACTTTCTGATTTCTGTCACCGGATTACGGCTGAAAATAAATTTACAGTGTACCACGATCTTATGCGTGAAAAAGTGAAGCATATCCTTCTCGTTTCTTCACCGTATGACGCTTGGGTTATGGAAGAAGACTGTAATCTTTCTGAACGCCTCGCCACTGAATACCGTGGATTGAATTTAAGCTCACCACCACGCCTCACATGGATTTCCACACCGGAAGAAATTCCTGCTGCGCTGGAAAAACGCCCTGCTGAAATGGTTATTCTTATGTCAGGGCTTGCAGAGCCGGAACTTATCAATTTGAAGCAACGCATTGATGCGTTTGTTCCTGATCTGCCTGTTGTTGTTTTAACGCACAGGGAAGTAAAAGAAAGCAGCAGGTTGAAGCGTAAAGACTTAGATCATTGTTTCTTATGGTCGGGCGATGCAGAGTTGTTGCTGGCGATTGTTAAGTTGACCGAAGACAAAATGAACCTCGCCCATGACACCCTTGAGGCAGGAATCCGCAATATTATTCTTGTAGAAGATTCCCCGAGTTATATTTCATCGTTTTTGCCGATTTTATATCGGGCACTGGTGCAACAGGCTCAATCCGTTATTCAAGAGGGACTTAATCAGGAGCACCGTTTGCTTGTAATGCGTGCACGCCCCAAAATATTGGTGGCAGAAACGTATGAAGAGGCTATGGAATACTTCCGCGCGTACGAGCAATACGTGCTCGGGGTAATCTCTGATGTGCGATACCCCCGAAACGGCATGGTAGACCCCGCAGCAGGTGTCACCCTGCTTTCGCAAATAAAAAATGAGCGGAAAGATATTCCATTATTGCTTGCGAGCAGCGAGTCTGTGAACAAGTGGTATGCACAAGAAATCCCATGTGAATTTATCGATAAGAATTCACCGCTATTGCTGGCTGAATTACATACGTTCGTCAGTGAACATCTGGGGTTCGGAGATTTTATATTTCGCAATAAAGACGGAATGGAAATAGACCGTGCCCACACCATGTTTCAACTAAAGCAGAAACTCAATGAAGTTCCGGATGATATTTTCCTTGAGCATTGCTTGAATAATGATTTTTCTCGCTGGTTCTTTGCGCGTACCGAAACAGAACTTGCTTGCGTTATGCGTCCTCTCACACCAGAAGATTTCGAAAACAGTATAGAAGCGATGCGTGAATTTGTTATTGAACAGATTCATAACAGACTTCAGCAACGGCAGCGGGGGATTGTTGTGTCATTTAAAGAAAATGATTTCGACCCTCAAACTGATTTTCTCAAGATCGGGGAAGGCTCTATTGGCGGTAAAGCGCGCAGTCTGGCGTTTATGTTCCGCTTAATCGGACAAAATACGTGGCTGAAGAAAAAATATCCTAAAATTAATATTATCCCACCGAAAGTGCTCAGCATTGCCACAGAAGGGTTTGACAGCTTCTTACGACTTAATGATTTGGGCTACCTTGCAGATGAAGACTTCAAAGACGAGGAAGTTGTTGACATCTGCTTGAAGGCAAAACTGCCTGACTGGCTTCAGCATAAGCTGCGTATCTTTCTTGAAAAGGTACATACGCCTCTTGCTGTACGTTCATCCAGTTTATTGGAAGACGCACAATATCAAGCCTATGCAGGGTTATATTCAACGGTGATGTTGACCAATACACATCCCGATATTGAGGTTCGGTATGCGGAGTTAGCTACGGCTGTAAAAAAAGTGTATGCATCTACTTTTTTCCAGTCTCCGAAGTCGTTTTCCCGAAGGGTGAAACTGCGCACCGATGAAGAAAAAATGGGAGTTATTATTCAAGAAGTTATCGGTAGACGCTTCGATGACTATTTTTATCCTGCAATCTCTGGTGTGGCACAGTCGAAGAACTTTTACCCATTCGGTAGAATGAAAACTGATGACGGCATAGCCTCTATTGCAATGGGGCTGGGGAAGACTGTTATGGATGGCGGGCAAGCCTTCAGATTTTGCCCTAAATGTCCGTATGTGCAACCGCAGGCAGCAAACCTTCAGGAAACGCTTAAGAACTCACAGAGTACCTTTTACAGTCTTTATATGGGCGACCCTGAGCTTGCTCCTAAGGCTAAAGAGCAAGAGGGCGCTCTTGTGCAGCGAAGAATTTACAATGCAGAGCCTGACGGTCCTATCTCGTACCTAGCAAGCAGTTACCTCCCGCAGGAGGGGATTATTCGGGATACTGCATCCATTCCGGGAAGTTCGAAAGTATTACTGTTTGCTCAAGTTATTAAGCATGGGCTGTTTCCGCTTCCTGAATTACTCAACGACGTGCTCACCATGGCAGAGGAAGCCATGGGTGGTCCTGTTGAGCTGGAATTTTGTGTAAATATGGATATGGACGGCTCCAATGCAGAGTTTGCGCTGTTGCAGCTGCGTCCGATGAGTTCGCTTTCCGGTTCTTCTGTTGTCACGATTACGGAACAGGAGCGGGCAGCAGCGTTCTGTGCATCAAAGCATGCCTTAGGGAATGCAGAAAGTAATGATGTGTATGAGGTGCTGTTCATCCATCCTGATGATTTTGACATCGCACGGACTATGGATATCAAACAGGAGATTTTAGAGCTCAACCGCACAATGCTTCAGGAAAACCGTAAATACATTCTGATAGGTCCCGGACGCTGGGGAACATCTGACCGTTGGCTTGGTGTGCCTGTTATTTGGAGCGATATATCGGGTGTGTCAGCTATTGTGGAGACATTTACTGAAAACTTGCGGGTTGAGCCGTCGCAAGGCTCGCATTTTTTTCATTGCATAACAACGTTAGGCATTAATTACGTGATGGTTACCAATTCCAGTGAAGAATTTATTCATTGGGAATGGCTCAAAACTGTGCCCGTGTATGCAAAAGGAGAATTTGTAACACATCTTCGTTTTGAATCTCCGATTACACTCAAGGTAGATGGTCGTTCCGCAGATTGCGTTATGTTACGCCCAGAAGGCTATGCGCCTGATGTACCGATTATCTAGAAGGAACAGCCCTTGCGGGTAGATTCAGGACGATTGACGGCACTCTTGCTTTTTGAAAGAGTGCCTGATTCATGACAGAATTATTTTCGCCAGAGTTGGGGTATCCTGCCCTTTTCTTTCTCAGCTTTCTTGCTGCTACAGTTCTTCCGCTTGGTTCTGAGTGGTTACTTGTTGCTATGGTAGCCGGTTCGTATGAACCTGCGTCTACAGTGCTTGTCGCAACTGCCGGAAATACGCTAGGAGCGTGCTCGACATATGCTATCGGGATATGGGGCGGTGCGTATCTTATCAAACGTATCTTGCGGATTGATGAAAATTCACAAAAAAAAGCAGAACGCTTTTACTCGAAGTGGGGACAATGGTCGTTGCTGTTTGCATGGCTGCCTGTTGTCGGTGACCCGCTGTGCCTTGTTGGTGGCATTGCCCGCGTTCGCTTTTCCTTTTTTTTGCTGCTGGTCGTTATTGGAAAGTTCTTTCGCTATGCGTTACTTGCATGGGGCACACTACAGGCAGTGTAATGTCGCATTGCTCCATCCCTCTTTGCTTTATTATTCTTTTTGCCAACACCTTATAAAATCGCTTTAGTTAGCTACTATCAACTGTGCATGCGCATGTCCTATGGTAGAATGACTTCCTGAAACAGGATAGTTCAACTAACCATTTTTGTGGGAATATATTTCTACGCCGGAGGAAGGTATGCGGACAATAAAGCACATACTCGTAGCTGTTGATCTTATGGAAGACAGTTCTTTTGTGGCAGTGTATGCAAAGCTTTTTGCAGAAAAATTTGGTGCCAGAATAACACTGGTGTACGCCACTCCCCCTTTAAGCCAGTACTTTGGCTTGTACTTACCGCAGGATACCATTGCCAAGTTTCATGAAGACACTGAAACCAGTGCTACACGGGAACTTGATGAATTCGCTAAAAAATATTTCCCAGATATGGATGTTGTGCAGCGATTGGCAAATGGATTGCCACAGGATGTGATTCTCGGGGTCGCCAAAGAAGGGCATACTGATCTCATCATTATGGGTACACACACCCGTAAAGGCATGGATCGCATTATGTTTGGTTCCGTAGCCAACAGCGTTGTAAAGCAGGCAGATATTCCTGTTCTTACTGTCAGACCGGACTAGTACGGCTCCCTCTTTCTTAACAATCGTTTTGTCGGCATGTGTAGTTGCCTGAATGTAAAAAGTTTTGCTTTTTACTGTTTTCTGGTTGCATAAAAGAATTTTTTAGTATTAATTACTATTAAAGCCTTTAGAAAGTGGTATCCACAGAGTTAGATACGACGCTTTCTAAACATGCAACGTGCTGACATTGAACTACCCCTGATTGCAAACATTTTGGGAGGTCATTATGCGTACTCTTAACAATATTCTTGTTCCTGTTGATGTTATGGAACCAAGCGGATTTTTTATTGAATATGCAAAAATGATGGCGGAGAAATTTGGATCAAAGATTACACTGCTGTATGCAAGACCGCCTCTAGACCGCTTTTATGATGTGTACCTTACTGATGACGTTGTAGCTAAACTGAAATCAGACGCTAAGGAACGTGCGCTCGTAGAACTCAATGAAATTGCCGAGCGTCAACTTCAAGGCATTGATGTCTCCATTAAAATTCGCCGTGGTCAGCCACAGGATATGATTCTCGAAATGACCGAAAAAGGTGACTATGACATGGTCATAATGGGAACACATTGCCGCCGTGGAGTAGAGCGCGTGTTATTCGGCTCTGTTGCCAGCAGGGTTGTGCGGCATTCAACATTGCCTGTTCTGACAATTCATCCTGACGAATGCAAACGCTAGTATCTCTTCTAGAGAAAGCTGCATTTTTTACTGATACAAATGGTAAACACCATAGAAACGCACATGAGTGATGGTGGCGTATGGTGAAATGCACATATTTTGTTTCTGTACTATGAATATATCACTGTACAGTATTGCAAAGCACTATTCATTATGTAGTAACTACATAGTCCGTCTGGCATCTTAACCATAGATGGAGTATTCCATTGTATCCACTTCACGTACAAAAGGGAAAGTCTCTGCCTGTGTCAGCATACTGGCAGGGACTTTTCTATTGCTTCTTGCTCAATTGATTCTTTTTACCTATTAGTATTATACGATAAAAATATTTATCGTATGAGTAGAAGCACTCTATTCTGTGCGATACATTTCGCGCGTGAGTAATGGATGCATCAGTACTTTGCAGCTACACTGTCGCTACTATGCAACATGGCATAGCGGTTTCGATTCTGGCTAGTATTGGAATCTGGTAATGTAACCCTTTCCATAAAAGCCTGACTCACTGCTATACCATTCATTGGGCATAATTTTTACAAAACCTACAAAAATAAACGTATCATGTTTTTTTTGTTATCTAATTTTATAATTAAATGGTAAATTGGAGGAGCAATTAATTCTTTTTATTCACAGAAAATGATTTTGTAGTTGCAAAAAACTCTTTTTTAGTATTGATTACCATTACTGAGTGAGTGGCAGGATAATCGTGTGTGTCCTGCTAAAAATATTCAACAATTTTTGCGAAACCTTGGCGTCCGCTGCCTGCTCGACAGGGCGCAAGCCGAAGGGGGTTAATGTATGGACGTAGTAATGCTGTCCAGAATTCAGTTTGCAGTAACTGTTTTCTTCCACTTTATTTTCGTACCATTAACGCTTGGACTTTCTGTACTGCTCGCCATCATGGAAACTATGTATGTGCGTACTGGTAATGAAATGTACAAGCGCATGGTTAAATTCTGGGGTAAACTTTTTATCATCAACTTCACCCTCGGTGTTGTTACTGGTATTACTCTCGAATTTCAGTTCGGCACTAACTGGTCACGCTACTCAGAGTACGTAGGTGACATTTTCGGCTCCTTGCTTGCTATTGAAGCAAGTACCTCCTTCTTCCTTGAATCCACCTTTATTGCTGTGTGGTACTTTGGTTGGAAGAAAGTATCCAAAAAAGTTCATTTGATGTGTATCTGGCTAGTTGCACTAGCTTCCAACATGTCTGCGTTCTGGATTATCATGGCGAACGCGTTCATGCAGAATCCACTCGGCTACAAAATGGTTGATGGAAAACCGCAGCTTAACGACTTCTTCGCAGTTATTACAAACCCGTATGGAATCGGTGAATTTTTCCATACCGTTTCCTCATCATGGATGGTTGGCGGTATCTTCGTACTCGGCATTTCTGCTTGGCACATAGTACGTAAGAATGAAATGGAATTGTTCAAAAGCTCATTCAAAATTGCTTCTGTATTCTTCTTGATTTTCTCTCTTACTACAGCAGCAGCCGGTCACCATCAGGGACAGATCGCCGCAAAATACCAGCCTGCAAAACTTGCTGCTATGGAATCCCACTGGGAAACTGGTACAAACGTACCTATGTACCTTCTTACATGGCCTAACGCTGAGAACACAGGAAATGCTATTCAAGCCCTGCCTATTCCGGGTGCTCTGTCTATTCTCGCATACAACAATCCAAATGCAGAAGTTATAGGATTGAATGATATCCCAGAAGAAGATCGACCGCCTGTAATGCCTACATTCATAAGCTTCCGCCTGATGGTAGGACTTGGCTCTTTCTTCCCGCTTCTTGGTATCGCTTTGTTTGTATGGCGCAAGAAAATTGAAGAAAAAACATTCGTGCTTAAGGTTCTTCCTTGGCTTATCCCGCTTCCGTACATCGCAATTATGCTTGGATGGACAGTAACAGAAGTAGGGCGTCAGCCTTGGATTGTATATAACCTTCTCCGAACTTCAGATGCGGCTTCGCCGATTGAAGCCTCCATGGTTGTCTGGTCTATTGTTGCCTTTACTGTGATTTACACTTTCCTTGGTCTGCTGGATATCTACCTGCTAAGGAAGTACGCAATGAAAGGCCCTAAATAGATCGGCAGGACAAATCCTAAGCAATCAATAGAGAGGTTTTTATATGACTCTTGAACTCATTTGGTTTTTATTGTGGGGAGTCCTCTGGAGTGTCTACTTTGTGTTAGACGGCTTCGATCTCGGGCTCGGTACTATCTTCCCGTTTTTTGCAAAGAATGAGCGCGAAAAGCGCGTTCTCTACAATACAGTAGCACCTTTCTGGGATGGCAACGAAGTATGGCTGATTGCAGCTGGCGGTATTACCTTTGCGGCATTCCCGAAAGCATACGCAATCATGTTCAGTGCATTGTACGCACCGCTTCTCATTATTCTGTTTGCACTCATCATGCGTGCGGCAAGCTTTGAATTCCGCAACAAAGTGGATTCTGACGGCTGGCGCAGAATGTGGGATGTATTCCAGTTCCTTGGTAACTTTATTCCAGCACTGCTTTTCGGTGTGGCATTTGCTAATATCTTTCAGGGAATCCCGTTTGATGCAGACGGCGTATACTACGGCAGCATCATCAAGTTGCTCAACGTCTATGGCATCATAGGTGGCGTGTTCTTTGTAATTAACTTTGCAATGCACGGTGCAATGTGGTTGTCTATGAAATCCGAAGGTGAGATTCATGACCGCGCTATTCTGTATGCAAAAAGACTCTGGCCAGTTACCGTAATTCTGGCAGTTGCTTTCCTCGCAGCTACCGGCATTTACACAGACTTGTTTGCTAATTACCAGAAGAACGGCGTATTGCTTGCAGTTCCTGCAATTGGTGTAACTGCTCTGCTCATGGTTAGAATCTTCCTCGCAGGCGGACGCAATCATCTTGCTTGGATCAGCAACGCTATCTCTATCTTCTTTGTCATCATGTTTGGTGTGATAGGCATGTTCCCAAAACTTTTGCCTTCCAACCTTGATCCGGCAGCATCAGTTACTGTGTACAACGGTGCTTCCAGTACTCTCACTCTGCAAATTATGCTTGGTGTGGTAGTGGTAATTATCCCGATTGTACTTCTCTACCAGCTGTGGGCTGTAAAGCTCATGCTGCACGTCGTAGACGACGAAGTGCTCGATTCTGACGAGTCCTACTAAAACGAAAGCTGCTCCTCATATGAGGGGCAGCTTTTTTATTGAAATTTATGACAAGTCGTATCACGTAAGCCGAGATGTATCAGAAAAAATGTGCTTATCTCGCAGGTAAAAGTCTTTGGAGATTTTTAAAAACTTTTCTTTGAGAAAGGTTTTGAAAGCTTGCGGCAGCGCCTTCGGAGACAGCAGCCTTGGCTGTCTGCAAAGACTGACAAAATGAGATCTTATTCCAGAAATATGGTCACAGCCTGTGAGGTTACGACTTTGACTTTTTTTCACCATCGTACATGGCGACATATTTTTTATAGCAGCGTGTGACTGGTGAATCTGGATCAAGAATGTGTTCCAAGTTGCCTAAATCTTTTGGACGAGGTGGGATTTTAGGGCGTGCCTGTTCAAACGTTGGCATAGTCATATTGTCCAAAGACTCTCGTCCCTGCATCAATTCAACCTGCACGGTATCAAACATATCTTTGCCAAGAAAAGCATTCACACGCTCAAGTATCTCATAGGTCTGGGCAGAAAGTTCATACTGCGCCATATTGTCTTCAGCGCCGATAATTATCGTACGATTTTTATGACCAAGCGGACGCCCAAGCTCTGCAAGCTCTTCTCCCATCACCATATCCCAGTTCTGCCAGAGTGGCACAAGCGGCATATTCCGGTCTCCGCCTTTTTCGTACAATAGCTTCGTCAGCATCTTACTTGCGCGATGTTCCATATTTCCTCACAGCATCATCGTTACGTTTACCATGTCTTTTATCATTTTTCATAACTGCTACCAAGTTGTGCTTATCTGCTATAATAACAGTATCTTTTATGAAAAGAAGGCAGCAGCTTCTGTTTCTTGGCGGTTACAAAAAATTATGTGCTAGACTCGTTTGTACTTGTTCTGTTTTTTGACTGAAATAAGCAGGTCTTCGCCCAACTGCTGTACGCTATGGTAGAAGCTGACGATTTGCATCATATCCCGCATGGAGATGCGCTGAATCATACCATCAGCGCGTAAGGAATCAAGTCGCCTGTCTGCGCTGTACAATGCCAGCTCCAGCTTGCGAGGGTCAGGAATAATATTACGCCCGATAGAACGCATGATATCTTGCGATTCTTTCACTACCTTGCGGATTTCTGCTTCCATCGCAATGCAGTAGTTGCTGTCGTGCAGTTCATGCACCACATGCAGCATTGCGTGTAAATGCTCTACACTTTGTACCAGTGTCTCGATTTTGATGTCGAGCATAGCGGAATCGTCATCAACAAAAAGTCGCTCATGCCGCAAGTATCCACGAAATAATTCTCGGTTATAGTGAATTTCATCTTCAAGATCGATCAACATTTCTTTGCAAGAGTCACAGCTAAGCGCCATGAAGGAATTGACGATGATATCATATTTATCTGCGCACCGGATGAATTGCTCTTGAAGGCGCTCTTTAAGCTCTGCGCTTGCGTGATGCGGCCAAATAAGCAAGGCAACGACAAAAGTCGCACACACTCCGATAGCTATTTCTACAACACGGAATAATGCATAGTAAATGTAGTCTCCGGATGCCTGCGGAGCTAGCATAACAATAGTTACCGTAATGGCTGCCATGGAAAAACGGTTTGTATATCGTTTAAGGTACGCACATAGTCCAACAGTCACCAAAAAGGCAGCTAAACGCCAGTGGGCTGTTTCCGGTACTATAAAAAGTGCTGTCATCCCCATTGTTGCACCAATAGCAGTACCAACAAGGCGGTACAAGCACATCTGAATTGATGCGGCAACGTTGCGCTGCATAACAATAACAGCGCTGATAACAGCCCAGAACCCTAAATCTGGAGCAGTCAATGAGGCAACAGAATAAGAAAGAAGTGCGGCAAGTGCGGTTTTGATTCCGTACTTGATGTAATCCGTCCGCTGACGCGAACCTGAAAGCAGCATTAAAGGCTCCTGTTAAACAGGCAGGATATACGGAGCTCCTGCAAAAAAAGCAGAACCATATCTCCGAAAAAGTGTATATTGAATTATTTGTCTGTCTATTTCGGCAAGCACTATAGCAACCCATGAGCACTTGCAAGAATTTTATCTCTGGATGGCTTTGCTAAAAAAGCACTTCAATAAACTATACTAAATGATTAGCTACCACAGCACTGCATGATGCCACAGAGAATTTATCAATTGTGCATCACAACGTTGCGCTTGACAAAACTGGATGCACTAAGGTGTTCTTCTAAGCATGTCGCATCTGTATAGTAAGGATGAGCCGTTAACAGTTGCGAGTGTCGTCTATCCAATTACGTAGCATACAATATTTCTCTATCGAAATGATAGTGCAATGCAAAAGGAAAGCAAAATAAGCTTTTATTATACGAGAAAAAAATGAATAAACGCCATATTGCTGTGACTGTTCTGTTACTTCTAGTTTCTGTTGCCTTTATAAATGGCTATGCAAACGATGATTTGTTTTATGTTGAAGGAAACATTCTGCATATGAATGGAGACATAAATTCTGACACTCCAGACTTGTTGATTGAAGCCTTGGAGTCAAATCCCCATGTTCAAGAAATCATCATGCACGAAGTCCCCGGTTCCCTTGATGATGACTCCAACTTAGCCGCAGCTAGAATTGTTCGTGAGCAGGGATTGCGTACACGGGTTTTGCCAGACAGTATGATTGCTTCGGGCGGGGTAGACTTCTTTTTAGCAGGAACCAAACGGTATGTTGCTAAAGGAGCGATGATTGGTGTTCACTCTTGGGGAGACGGTGCTAGCATGGAAGGTCGCAACTTACCTAGAACACATCCCGATCACCAATTATATCTCGAGTACTATAGGGCAATGCAGATACCTGAAGCCTTTTACTGGTTCACGCTTGAAGCCGCTTCCTCAGATAATATTCATTTTATGACTGAGGAAGAAATCCAGAAATACCACATTGCGGCAGAGTAAATTGTCGCAATTACCCAATGGTCATTTATTTAAGTAACATTCTTACGTGACATCAAATGTATCAGCAGCTGCACCTTATGAATGCTTATGCCTTCATTGGGTGCAGTTAATACGTATTCTGCTAGAATTGTTGTTGCTCATTTTGTTGTCATAATATTCTGTAATAAAAGTATAATGCCTTTTTGTTTTTCAAAAGCGGGTAGCGTTGGGCAATCTATTATTCCGGTTGATTTACTTGACTGCATCTTGAACCTTAGATAAAGCTGTATCAACTTTTCTTGATGCAACTCAATCAAGGCAGCCGAAAATAGCATAGGAATAAAATATGTCCACCATCCTTCCAGTATTCAAGGCGCTGGCAGATGAAACCCGCCTAAGACTTTTACACGTACTCAACAGATACGAGCTTAGTGTAAACGAACTTGTTACCATTCTTGAAATGGGACAATCCCGCGTTTCCCGCCATCTTAAAATTCTCACCGGAGCAGGGCTTCTTACCTCCCGTCGCGATGGGTTATGGGTATTTTATAGTGCGCCGACAGAAGGCGAAGGAAGAGAATTTATCGATGCTGTTGCACCATTTATCGACAGCGACGAAACTCTTGATTCAGACATGGAAATGGCAGCAACCATTATTGAAGAACGGGTACGCAAAACAAAGCAGTTCTTTAATGCCATTGCTGAAGACTGGGATCAGCTTAACCGCGAAGTTATCGGCGAGTTTGATCTGCCCGGTGCTATTATTGAGCGCATGCCACGTTGCAAAGTTGCCGTTGATTTAGGCTGCGGCACAGGAACCTTGCTCGAGCGGATGCTTGAACGTTCACTTAATATTATTGGTGTTGATGGTTCCCCGCGCATGCTGGAGCTTGCAAAACGCAGACTGGTTGAAGACGAAGACCGGATATCCCTGCGTATCGGTGATCTTGAGCATCTGCCGCTCCGTGATGGCGAAGCAGATTTTGCTACCATCAACATGGTACTGCATCACCTTTCCCACCCTGGAAAATCTTTAAAAGAAATCCGACGCGTTCTCCGTAAAGGCGGTCTGCTTGTGCTTGCCGACTTTGATAAGCATGACAATGAAAAAATGCGTGCTGATTACGGTGATCGCTGGCTCGGTTTTGATATGACAAATTTAGCTCTGAAACTTACAGAAGCAGGCTTTGCACTGCGACAAAGTACGCTGCATCCTGTACGTAACGGGCTTACAATTCATCTTATTGTAGCAGAAAACACACAATAAATTTCCTAGGAGAAATTGAGAAATGACTGACGCAAGCCGCGCTATCAAACTTGACTTGAGCCTTGAAAATAAAGTTGCTGACATGTCTCTTGCAGACTTCGGTCACAAAGAAATGCAGCTTTCTGAACGTGAAATGCCGGGTCTCATGGAGACTATCAAAAAATTCGGTGATGCAAAGCCGTTGAAAGGTCTGAAAGTGATGGGTTCCCTGCACATGACCATTCAGACAGCAATGCTCATCAAAACTCTCCATGCTCTTGGTGCAGATATCCGTTGGGCTTCTTGTAACATTTTCTCCACTCAGGATCACGCAGCAGCAGCTATCGTAGATTCCGGTATGGCAAAAGTTTTTGCATGGAAAGGTGAAACTCTGGAAGAGTACTGGTGGTGCACCGAGCAGGCTCTCACATGGCCTGACGGCTCCGGCCCTGACCTGATTGTTGATGACGGCGGCGACGCAACCATGCTCATTCACAAAGGTGTTGCAGCAGAAAAAGACTCATCACTTGTTGAAAGAGCATACGACAACAAAGAGTTCCAGATCGTTATGGATCGTGTTGCACTTTCTCTTCAGGAAAACCCTGGTAAATGGACTCGCATTGCTGAAAAAATCAAAGGTGTTTCTGAAGAAACCACCACAGGCGTGCACCGTCTCTACCAGATGGAAAAAGAAGGTGAGCTTCTCTTCCCTGCTATCAACGTTAACGACTCTGTTACCAAATCCAAATTTGATAACCTTTACGGCTGCCGTGAATCACTCGCTGACGGCATCAAACGCGCTACCGATATTATGATTGCGGGTAAATCCGTAGTTATCCTTGGTTACGGCGATGTAGGTAAAGGTTGTGCACAGTCCATGCGTGGCTTCGGTGCTCGTGTTGCAATTACTGAAATTGACCCGATTTGTGCACTTCAGGCTGCAATGGAAGGCTACGACGTTGTAACTCTTGATGACGTTGTTGGCTCCGCAGATATCTTTGTGACTGCGACTGGTAACTTTAATGTTATCACTGGCGCACACATGGAAAAAATGAAAGATGAAGCTATCGTTTGTAACATCGGTCACTTCGATAACGAAATCGATATGGCGTACCTTGAAGGCGGCAACGGTTGTACCGTTCTCAACATTAAGCCTCAGGTAGACAAATGGACACTCAATTCCGGTCGTTCCATTATCGTTCTTGCAGAAGGTCGTCTTGTAAACCTTGGTTGTGCTACTGGTCATCCATCTTTTGTAATGTCCAACTCCTTCACCAACCAAGCGCTCGCCCAGATTGAGCTTGCATCTAACAGCGCTCTCGAGAACAAAGTATACACACTGCCTAAACATCTCGATGAAGAAGTTGCTCGTCTCCACCTTAGCCGTCTTGGTGCTAAACTCACTAAACTCACACCAGAGCAGGCTGAATACCTCGGCGTCGCTCAGGACGGTCCTTTCAAAGCCGACCACTACCGCTACTAAGCGAAGAATTAAAACAAAAAAGCCGCAGTATTCTGCGGCTTTTTTTGTTTTACAGAAGTATTTTTGAGTTAGTTATAAAGGCGTTTTTTTGGGAACATGTGCATTAGGGCAGCTAAGTACATCAGTGCAAGGTGACTGTAGTTTGGCTTTACGCTGGTTAGTATCGCGTAAGTCGAAAGCACATTCTGATTTCAACTAGTTCAATCAACTGTCTGGTCTCAAAAATAGTTAGCACAACGAATGTTCGTGCGAGAGAAAGGTGTATAAAACGATAGGGTGAGTGCTGAGTGAAGTTATTCGAAGGGCGCTTTGCCGTAGCTTTCAAGCCAGATAACGAGAGTCCTGCCCACTTCTTTTTACCCAAAGAAGTGGTCGCTATTCAGCAATAGAAACAGGCTTCCCAGATTTGAACTCGTGCGCTGCACGGACAAAATTAACAGCCCAGTGTGGCTCACCTAGGGCGAAAAGATGTGTGTAGGATGCGAACACGTTTTTGTAGATTAAGCCATCCAGCCGCTCTCCCATACCGAATCCTTTGGACATTCTGAAGCCAAAGGTGGGTGTCTCATTTTCCACAATGCATTTTGAATAATGAAACTCGTGACCACGAACTACAGAGCCAAGCGGGTGGTAGGGATTTGGTTCAATGACTTCTGCGTCAATGTAGCCAAGCCCCTGCGGGCGTTTACATAACTGCGTCTGTACAGGAAGTACATCTGCCATTGGTGATGTGGCTGTCTCTTGCACGAGTGCTTTGCAAAGATACATAAAGCCACCGCATTCAGCGTAGATAGGCATCCCGCTTTCTGCGAGTGAACGCACGTGCTCAGAAATTTTTGTGTTGGCAGCTATGGATTCGTGCAACGTTTCAGGAAAACCGCCACCAAGGTACAGTGCGTCAATTTTTGCCCAGTCTTGAGGAGACGTTACAGACAAGCGAACGAGGCGTGCGCCTGCATGTTGTAAGGCTTGCAGATTCTCGTCGTAATAGAACCAGAGAGCATCATCATGCACGTAGCCGATGCAAGGTTTAGTCGAAGATGCAACGTCCTCGCAATGAGGCATTGTCGTTGAGCATGGAGTAGTTATTTGAGGCGCTGTATTGGCACCTGTCACGACCTTTTCAGTTACATCCCACACATTGGGTTGAGCAGATACATTTGGAGCAGCAGAAGCGAGTTTCCACATCTTTTCTAGGTCAAGGTGGTCTTCGATGATGTCTGCTACTTCTTCGAGAGCAGAGTTCGTTCCTTCGTACTCTGCGTTTGAAATAAGCCCCATGTGTCGTTCAGGAATCGGGTTCTGCGCGATCTTAGGCAGGCAGCCCAGCACTGGAACATCCGTGTAATGCTCAATTGTCTGGCATAATATGTTACGGTGGCGGTCTGTAGCGGTACGGTTAAGAACAACGCCAGCAATGTGTACGCCTTCTTCAAAATTGAGCATGCCAGTCAGGATAGCTGCGGCTGTACGAGTCATTTTCGTACAATCCATAGCAAGAATGACTGGCGTATTAAGAATGCGCGCAAGCTCTGCTGTTGAGCATGTTCCTGTTATATCTTTTCCGTCGAAAAGTCCGCGATTGCCTTCAATGAGTGCGCCTTCATACCCTTCTGCTGTTGTAGCAAACAGCGAGTTGAGAGTCGCGTTATCAAGAAGATAGGGGTCAAGGTTGGTGCAAGGGGTTTGTGCAGCAAGTGCCAGCCATTTGGCATCAATGTAGTCCGGCCCTTTTTTGTAAGGCTTGATAACTTTACCTTTGCGGCTCCACGCACGGGTAGTGCCAAGACTGGTAATGGTCTTTCCTGTGCCGCCGCTGAGTCCGGCGATGATGAGTCGTGGAAGGGTCATACTATGCCTTGCTGTACTAAGTTTGCTGATAAAAAAACAGAGCCGTAAAATAGAAAGAGCGTATGGACAAACGCCCATACGCCTTACGCTCTGGAGACCAAAGAAATTAATCTTCGTGCTCAGCACCAGCCTGTTTGCCAGCGCCTTTGAGACCGTACATAGTAGTGGAACCGGAAGACCAGTATTCCATTACTTCAGATTTAACGAGCTCTGAGAGGATCTTTTTTACAGCACGAGGTTTCATATCCGGGAAGAGCGGAAGAAAGTCGTTGAAGTAAAATTTAGATTTGCTCTTGGATTTGGACTCGATGAAGTCAACAATAATTTTAGTTGATTCTTCCATGGGAAGCCCCTTTAGCGTTTAAGCGTTAAACCGGACGAGGGAAACCCTCGTCCGGCGTAATTTCAAAGTAACTTTGCTTAGAACTTGAACTGTGTAGTCTGGCGCCAAGTGTAGTAAGCGTGGTCACGGAAGTCATCAATGAGATGCTGGGTGAACTCGAGGCCGGTAAGTTCGAAGAACTTTTCCCAACCGATGCGCTCAATCCAGTCACCGAGACGCTCGTATTTCATAGCGTTGTCAGCGTAGATATCAATGATGTGTTTGATTTTCTCAGTGAGTGTAGGCCAACGAGGAGTTTCGTTAGGAATGTACGCTACTACTACTTTAGAGAACTTAGGCTGGGAGATACGGTTAGAAACCTTACCACCAACCATGATTACAACGCCGTCGCCTTCACCATCAGAGATAGGAAGAGCTGGACACATAGTGTAGCAGTTACCACAGTACATGCAACGCTCGTTCTTAATAGCGATGGTGTTAACTTTTTTACCGTCGAGTTCAACCTTGGTAGGACGAACAGCAGCGGTAGGACAAGAAGCAACTGCGAGAGGAATCTCACAAAGCTGATCAGTCCACTCGTGGTCGATCATTGGTGGCTTACGGTGAATACCAACAATACCGATGTCGGAGCAGTGTACAGCACCACACATGTTGAGACAACATGCGAGAGCGATACGAACTGGTGCAGGCAGACGGTGATCCTGGAAGTCAGAGAAAACTGTATCCATTACAGCTTTTACTGGACCGGATGCGTCAGTTGCTGGGGTGTGGCAGTGTACCCAACCCTGAGTGTGAACGATGTTGGAAATACCAGCGCCAGTACCACCTACAGGGAATTTGCTTGAGCCACCATCAAATTTACGAGAAGCAAGATCTTCTTTAAGAGCAGCTACTTTGTCTTCGCTGTCTGTCATAAATTCAATGTTGTTACGAGTAGTAAAGCGGAGGTAGCCGTCACAATGTTTGTCAGCAATTTCGCAGATTTCGCGAATGTGTGTAACAGACATAAGACGTGCAGCACCTACACGAACGGTAAATACTTTATCACCGGATTCACCAACGTGAACCAATACACCAGGCTCGAGGATTTCGTGGTATGCCCACTTACCTTTGTTAGCCTTGATTACTGGAGGAAGGAATTCGGTGAATTCACGAGGGCCAATATCGGTGATACGGCCTTCCATTGGTTTAGCTGGATTGTAACCAGAAGAGATGAATGCCATGTTATCGTACTCCTCTTCTTAGCGCTGGTGGCGCTTACGGTATTCGTTGATGTCACGGTCCCAACCGCCAGGTACTTCGTCTTCTTTGAAGAAGATGTACGGGTTGTGACGAGGTTCCTGAACGTTGTGAGCAGTCGGAGTCTGACCAGTAACTTCGAGGAGTTTCTGGAGAGAGAGACGACGCATGGTTTCACCAAGACGTTCACGGTTTTTACCTTCTTCCATCCACCAGTCCCAAATGTTTTCAACAACTTCTTTGATTTCGTCGAAATCGCCGGAAGCTTCAACAAAAGGAACTACGAGGGAAGACATCTGTGCACCGTCGAGGATAGGAGCTTTCGCACCACAGAGGATGGAAGCACCACGTTCGTCACCGATACGCAGAGCACGAGGCATGGTGTTGATGCAGTGCATACAACGAACACATTCGGAACGATCGATAGCGAGTTTGCCACCTTCCCACTTCATAGCAGCGGAAGGACAACGGTTGATAACTTCAGCTTCGATGTCAAATGCACCCCAATCTTTACCGGAGTGTGCGCCTGCGTTTGGCTTAAATTCGCCAGCAACGTAAGCAGCTACAGCTTCCTGATCGATTTTGATGCTGTCTTTCCAAGTACCAACAACTGAGAAGTCGGAGCGAGCCATAGCAGCTACACAACCGTTAGGACAGCCGTCGAACTTGAATTTGAACTTGTATGGGAACGCTGGACGGTGAAGTTCGTCCTGGTATTCCATGGTCAAGTTGTAAGAAGCAGCCTGGGTGTCGTAACAAGCGTATTCACAACGGGACTCGCCGAGACAAGCAGCAGGAGTACGCAGGTTAGAACCGGAACCACCAAGGTCGTTGTTGAGATCGTGGGTGATTTCCCAGAAGATCTCTTCGAGCTGAGGAGTGGTAGTACCGAGAAGTACGATGTCACCAGTTGCGCCGTGCATGTTGGTAAGACCGGAACCACGGAGATCCCAGATGTCACAGAGCTGACGGAGGAAATCAGTGGTGTAGTATTTACCAGCTGGCTGGTTAACACGTACGGTGTGGAAATGTGCAACGCCAGGGAACTGTTCTGGCTGGTCACAGTAACGACCAATAACACCACCACCGTAACCGAATACGCCTACGATGCCGCCGTGTTTCCAGTGAGTTTCACCGTCGTTGTAAGAAAGTTCCAGAACACCGAGGAGATCGTCAGGACAATCTACAGGGATCTGGTAATCAAGACCTTTAGGGTTGGCAGCACGGTTAGCTGCTTCCTGCTTAATGTCGGATACAAAACTCGGCCATGGGCCGGTTTCGAGCTGATCCAACAGAGGAGTTGCGTGTTTCGCCATTACCTTACCTCCACAAAAAGTTGGTATGTGTTTTTACACCAGACACTTTCCATCCCACCGCAGGCGATCTGAAGAGCGGTCAAGATGGACGCACCTTACAAGGAGTAAATCTGGTCTAAGATATTATTCCTGAAAAAGGGCGTGATTTTTTGGACAAAGTTAACTCTTGCTAGAAAGAACGCCTCACTTTGTCAAGGGGATTTCATAAGTTTATGTATAGTCTTCCCTATTTCTAAGGTGCAGAAAAACAACGCAAACTCTTCGTTACATGCTGACAATTTAAGTTTGCAGGTGGGTAGTAACATAACGAACTTTCATAAGAAGAAAGGGTATATTTATATGCGTTATTTTTTTCACAAACACCTTTTTCTGATAAAAAATAAAAATAGAAAAAAACTAAATTTGTTGTAAACGGATTTTTAGAATTCGTACGTTATAGAATGCAGCTTGCAGACTTGACCTCGCAGCGTAAATGAGGTCAAAGCCACACAAGAACACTGTGAGGTATGTTATGAAAGATCAGCTTGGACATTACTACTATCCTGCACCGAACGATAAGAAAACACGCGTGTATGTGCGCTACAATGCCGATGACGTGGAGTTTCGTCTGTGGCGTGCAGATAATGAGCAAGTGTGGGATCAGCATGGGTGGGTTCCATATGAAGCCATTAAGCAAGCAGCAGAAATGTATAAAGGAATGGGACGCGATGCCGACCCGATGCTTTTTTATGATATATCTGTTGCCAAAGTTTTGCTTAACGAAAATTAAGAGCTTTAGCGGCTGCGCGGAACATTGATATGCGGTTAAGATGATTTCGTATGATCGAAATTTGTAGAAAATAGAAGCAGGTGTATACGATGCTGTATGCACCCTTTTTCTAGTTTTTTGTGAACTGCCTATTCTTTTAATTTTAATGAAAAAATTTCGCTGACAGTCGTATTGCGTTTTTTGTACAGGTAGCGGCAAGCTCTGAATTTTCAGAACTTGCCGCTATTTTTTGTGCTAAATATTTGCTGCATGCATTTGCTGTTATATAATGTTAGACTGTGGTTAGATTGAGGCTGCTAGATGCGATAAATCAGAAGCTGCACACAGACTATACCCACCTTCATATGTGCAGTGACACTTCATTTAGATAGCCAATGAGTTCTTGTGGTTGGTTCATTATATCCTCTTGTATCGAGCAATAAGGATATTGTGCGCCACTCAGTTTTGCCTTTTTTGTAAAATTGTGTATTGTGACCGATGCAAAAAGAGATGAGGTGATCATGTCCCGCCGATGGATTGAAGCTAATAGAGAAGAGTTTGCACGCGATATTATGCGTGATTTCTGTATGGTATCGAATATTCTCGAAGAGCAATTTGCACGCTTTGCAGATTCCGGTGCGGTTTCGTTTACACAAGTGCGAGACTTGCTGGGCAGCACTATGAATAAGGGGCTGCTCTGGCGTCTTAAAGATACAGCTCACCACTTGCTCAGAACAGATGCACAGGCTCCTGTAGTAGCAAAAGCCTTGGACTGGGCAATAAGCTATGTGTTTCACGAATGCATTAAGCTTAAAGAGGATGCCTACCAGCAGCAGCACTATGCGCCCATGTTTTTAGCACTGGAGCGACCAGCTGCTGAGAATGGCATACAGGATGTTGTGGAACCTTTCTCACAGCTGCTGGGGGAAACCCGCGAAAGTATGTCGCGAGAGGTTGCACGTATCGAGTTTCTGCTTACACGCTGCAAGGCTCTTTTTTGTATCTACTGTGCACATCACAAGCAAAATCTATTACTCGCACGTTTGTTTTTTTCTCGTAACGAACTTGTGCGAAACGTATTCGGCGAAGATTATAACACGCTCATATCTTCTATTTATGGAACGGTGCCAGAAGAGATGTATATTCTGGCAGCAGAAGGGCTTTCGGAAGGAGGACGCCTGGATGAGGCGTTAGAGGCAGCTATAGAAGCAACGCAGATTAACTCTGCATGTACCAGAGCTGCTACAGTGCGCCAACACATTGAAGAATTGATAAGGGATTCGTCTCCAAGGAGGGTAAAGAACTGTGACCTTGTTTCATCTAAACCGCGCGACATCGAAGCTTAAGCTCGAAAATCTTGAGCAAGGTGAGTACTTCCGCGATCTGTATCCATACAAACAGATCAGCCGTATCGCATTTGATGATGTTTTAGTAGCTCCGCGACCCGCAGAGCCTATGTTCATCACCGATACGACATTTCGTGATGGTCAGCAGGCAAGACCTCCGTACACGGTAAAACAAATCGAAACAATTTATGACATGCTCTACAGGCTTGGGGGCAGAAGCGGACTTATCCGTGCTTCCGAGTTTTTCATGTATTCAGACAAAGACAAACGCGCCATTGATGCCTGCCGGTCAAGAGGCTACAAATATCCGGAAATTACCGGATGGATTCGTGCCCATAAAGATGACTTGAAGATAGCTAAGAGTATGGAGTTTAGAGAAGTAGGCATGCTTACTTCTGTTTCTGACTACCATATTTATCTTAAGCTTGGGCTTGATCGTGAAAAGGCAATGCGTAACTACCTTGAGGTAGTGGAGCAGGCGCTGGCATGGGGTATTTCTCCTCGTTGCCATTTTGAGGATATCACCCGTGCCGATATTCACGGTTTTTGTCTGCCATTTGCTGAAAAATTGATGGAGCTTTCCCGCCAGAGCGGGCTTCCAGTCAAAATACGCATGTGCGATACAATGGGCTACGGTGTGCCGTACACGGGTGCAACTCTTCCTCGTTCGGTTCCGCGTATCGTCCGTGCATTTACGGATGAAGCCGGTGTGCCTGGAGACTGGCTGGAATGGCACGGACACAACGACTTTCACAAAACACTCGTTAATGCTGTAACCGCATGGCTGTATGGATGTGGTGGTGCTAACGGAACTTTGCTCGGCTTTGGTGAACGCACCGGTAACTCGCCTATTGAGGCTCTTATTATCGAATACATTTCACTTACCGGTGATGATGAAGCTGCTGATACCCGTGTAATCAGTGAAGTCGGCGAATATTTCGAAAAAGAACTGGAATACAACGTCGCGGATAACTATCCGTTTGTAGGGCGTGACTTTAATGCGACCAGTGCTGGTATCCACGTTGATGGACTCGCTAAAAACGAAGAAATCTACAATGTGTTTGATACAACTCGTCTTCTGAATCGTCCTGTACCAATCATTATTACTGACAAGTCCGGTAGAGCCGGAGTCGCCTACTGGATTAACCAGACTCTCAAGCTTACAGGCGATAGCGAAGTTTCTAAGCGTCACCCAGCAGTAGGTAAGGTCTACAATCGTATTTTGGAAGCCTACGAGAAAGGTCGCTCAACTTCTATTTCTAATAAAGAAATGGAACGCCTTGTGCGCCGGTACATGCCGGAAATGTTCCGCACTGACTTCGATAACCTTAAAGAAGTTGCCCACAACCTTGCTGCTCAGATTATTTCCGAGCTGTCATTTGACTGCAACGTGATTCTTGCAAAAGAAAACTACCGCTGCCTGACGGAGTTTGTTCAGCAGTATCCGTTTATTCAGTATTTGTATCTGACTGACAATGAAGGTGGGCTTATCGCGTCTAAAATTACGGATATGCGATTTGTCGAAAAGTATGAGGAGCTTGGAATCGGCTTCGATTTCTCATCCAGAGAGTGGTTTAAGCAACCTGTGCAGACTGGTAAGCTGCATATCACCAACTTGTATACATCACATTTTACCGGACAGCTTATTTTGACTGTATCTGCTCCGGTAACAGACAATGATGATAATATTACCGGTGTAATTGGTGCTGACATAATGCTTGAGCAGCTTTTGCAACGAGAATGCGAGCTAGAAGAGAAAAACAATATCGAAGCATTTTGTTAGAGAACGTAAAGACTAGAAAAGAACGCATGTTGCCCCTTGCAGCATGCGTTCTTTTAATATTATAGCCAACGGGTGTCCTTTTTGTGATGTATTACATTTTAGGAGTATCCGTTGCGAATCCTTATTTTTTCGCTTTGCATTGCATTTGTATTTTCTCTTGTCGGATGCGGTAAAGCCCATATACCTTCGCCGCAAAAATTCTCTACACGATCAAATTCTAACACAGCTGGCTCATATACTGTTTGGGGAAAACGGTATAAAAAACTGGCTTCATCTGCGGGTTTTGTACAGCACGGTAAAGCTTCATGGTACGGCAAAAAATTTCATGGTAAAAAAACTGCCAATGGTGAACGCTACAATATGTACGCCATGACTGCTGCGCATAAAAATCTGCCTTTCGGCACGCTGGTGCGGGTGACAAATAAGACCAATAGACGTTCTGTTGTTGTGCGTGTGAACGATAGAGGGCCTTTTGTTAAAGGTCGGGTTATCGATTTAACGTACACCGCGGCAAAAAAACTTGGTATGCTTGGGCCTGGAACTGCTCCTGTTAAAGTAGAAGCAATTGGAGGTCCCAACCACCACGCTGTTGCATCTGGCAAAAAAAACAGAAACGGAACATTCTATGTTCAAGTTGGATCATTCGATGACAAATTCAACGCTCAGACCCTTCGGAAACGATTGATTCGGCAAGGGCGTTCCTGTCGTTTACGTCGTGACCCTTCTTCCAACATCTGGAGGGTGCATGTGGGACCGTACTTTACGTATACCGCTGCGGAACGAGCAAGGGATGTGCTGGATAATAAATTTTCCGGAGCATTTATTTACGCTGGAAAGTAGATACAAAAAAACCCGCATAATGCGGGTTTTTTTGTATACAATGGACAGGCACAGTATGAACGTGTGTGCCTGACTCAGCCGGCTGTGAACTAACCGTTCAGTTCAGCGCGGAACTTGCGTGACAGACGGAATACTACAACCTTGCGTGGAGGCAGGGTGATGGTTTCGTCGGTCTGCGGGTTGCGGCCTTTACGAGCTTTTTTGTCGTAAGCTTCCAGTTTGCCGAATCCGCTGATGAGAAGTGCGTGATCTTTTTTGATTGCACTTTTCATAATATCTAACAAGGATTCAACGAGGTTTTTAACTTCTGCGCGGTTCCTGTCAGTTTTTTCGTAGATAGAATCTACAATATCTGCTTTTGTAAGGGTTTTCCCTTCCATGTTATCCTCCCAGTTTCGTGGGGTAACGGCTCTTATAAGTGCTGCCGAATGCTGGTGGCTAAATGCTGTGCCTCTTCAATAGAGTCGTATGCTACCTGTGGCCAATGCTTCAGCCCATCATCACTGAAGCGGGGAATCAAATGCCAGTGTGCATGAAATACAAGCTGACCGGCATCTGGATGGTTGTTCATGAATATATTCAACCCTGTTGCCCCCGTAGTGGCAAGTATAGCTTTGCCTACAATCTTTTGTGCATTGATGATGGCAGGGGCTAGTTCAGCGGGAATATCAAAGATATTCGGAAAATGCTGTTTAGGAATAATTAACGCGTGACCTTTATTTACCGGACCAATGTCGAGAAAAGCCAGTACGTTGTCGTCTGAGTAAATTTCCGCGCACGGAATCTCGCCATTGACGATCTTGCAAAAAATACAATCTTGAGTACTCATAGTGCTGTAATGATTTTTTGTTACATTGTTCAGGTAATCATCTGGATGATTTTATCTTTTCCAGTCATGTGCCGCGCTGTGTATATACTCAATGTGCGTGAGCAATCAAGTTTTTTTACGTAATTTTATATGTTTACACTGTTAAGGCGTGATCAGCCGTTTGTTTCGAAGAAAATTTCTCAATTTGAGGGCGTTTTTTCCTTCAAAAAAGCAGGCAATCCTTTTTTAACGAACGAAAAACTAAAAAAAATTAATACATAAAGGTGGTTACGCTCGAAATGATTTTTTCTCACCCAGAGCCTGCAAATTACAAGACCCGCATCTTGCCGGTGTTTATGCCTTTTGCCGGTTGTAAAACACGCTGTGTGTATTGCGCACAGACTGTTCAGACTGGAACAGCTGAAGCACAATTGAAAAATGTATACACTTCGTTACAGCAAAATCTTGCAAGCGCTGATAGTGGTTCCGGGTATGAAATAGCATTTTATGGTGGAACATTCACCGCACTGCCGTTTGAATGGCAACAGCGTTTTGTAGCGCTTGCAAAAGATTACAAAGAGTCCGGAGTGGTTACCGGAGTGCGCTGCTCTACACGTCCTGACGCAATTAATCAAGACCAGTTGCTGCAACTTAAAGACGCTGGTTTGCGTACTGTAGAATTAGGTGTACAAAGTTATAATAACAGAGTTTTAGCCAATAGCAAGCGTGGTTATGACGAAGAGACGATAGTGAGTGCTTGCAATACAGTAAAAGAGAGTGGTCTCACTCTCGGTATCCAGCTGCTTCCTGGGCTTCCGGGCATGGATGAAAATATTTTTCAGAACGATATTGATAAAACATGTGCTCTTTCTCCATCTGTTGTTCGGCTATACCCTTGCCTTGTGTTTAAACAGACTGTTTTAGCGTCATGGCATGCGCGTGGTGAGTTTTCTCCTTGGCAAATGGAAGAGACCGTGCAACGCCTCGGCAGAGGGTTGCTGGAGTTATGGAAGCACGGAATTCGCGTTATCCGCATTGGTGTGGCTCAGGAAGATGGGCTTACAGAGAATTTGATTGCCGGACCGTTTCATTCCGCTATGGGTAATATGGTACGTAGTGAAGCGTTGCGCTGTTTGCTTGAAGAAAAGATGCAGCAGTTGTCCAAGCCGTTTTCACGACTGTTTTTGCCTCAACGATACCAAGGAGAGCTTTGGGGCTACAAAGGAATTCACAGAAGTTTTTGGGCAGAAAAAGGAATGACACCGGACACGGTGTTAAGCTGGAAGTTGCCTATATTTCAAATGGATTAATTGGTAGCTTTGAAATTTTGGTGCAATTTTACCTAAGTGTATTCATTTCGAGTAAGAATATGCCTCCGTCTGTATGTCAGATGGAGGCTTTTTTATGCAAAACTAAATAAGGGTAAAAGCCTGTGTTGGTGTTTTTGTTAAAGTATTCAAAGTGTTATTGAACAGCTCTTTCGCAATAAACTTCTACAAAAGGTAGGGAAGCTAGGAGTTGTCCCAACTATAGTCCCACGCCTCTATTTTTGGGTTTTTGTGAAGCTTTTCTATGTGTTGATTATTGTATCGTATGTAAAATTTAGCGTCTACTTAAATAAAACGTAGTAGTATCAATATGAAGAAGGTGTTGCTGCTGGAGAAAGTTCCAATTTATATACTATGTTTTCAAGTGTTATGCTCTTTTTGCATTTTGCAGTTGCAGTTTGAGAAAAACAAAAGAAATAATTTCTTGACATAAGTTGTCTATTTCGAGCTATGGTTATTTATTACTATAACGATATGTTGGAGCAACTTATGAATAGAAAATTGGTAATTATGAAATATTTTCATGAATACATGGAGCTAGTTCAACATAACAAAATAGATATTGTATTAAAATTGCTCATCAATAATTTGGTATCACCAGATAAATTTTTAAATGATGATTTCATGTCTCCTCTCAGTCTTGCGTGTGAAATGGGACATGTTGAGATGGCTGAACTGTTAATTAAATTTGGAGCAACGGTTAATCCAAATAGTAGAACACAGGTACCACCTCTTTATTCTGCGATTCACGGTGGAAATGATGGCTTGGTTCGCTTGCTAATTGAACACGGTGCGGATTTATGCGCTTCGTATGGAGGGTATTACGTAAAAGGTGTTTACATTATTTCAGCGCAACCTTTAGCATTAGCATTATTCCTTGAACATCATAGTACAGCCGTAGCAATTTTAAACTACCAGTATTCATTAGAGCAAGTGATCAAATATAGGGTGAAGGTTGGGGATGAGTACAAGCTATATCAAGTGAGTGTTGAGGAACTAGTCGTAACAAACAGATATAAAATTTCTATCTAGTGGATTCACGTGGGCATTTTTTAGCAGCTCATAATCATCTATATCCAAAATACGGGAAATCTTTTCATAGTCATTCATTGCTTTTGCTAGCAATAAGAAATTTATTAGTTTTTTATCTTTGTGCTCCAAATTTTTTCGTGTAGCCAAAAAGCTATATTACTTGAGTAACGTTTTTTTATACTACTTGTTTTAACAGGCAATCAGTGAATATTGCCGTAAAAATTAGGAGTATATTATGGGTAAAGCAAATGGCGGAAATGGCGGTAAGGGTTCTGATACTCATCCTGAGAATGGTGGTAATTGGCCAAGCACTACAGGAAATCCGTCTGGTGGTGGAAGAGGAAACGCTGAACCTTCTTCAGATGACTAACTAGCTGAAAGGCCTCTTTTGAGGCCTTTCATTTTGATAAATAAGAAGATTATGACTTGTTATACATTTCCGATACTTGGTGAATTGGCTAAGGCTCTTTTTGATTACAGCGGATTGCTGGCTTTAAAAGATGTTGATGACGACTACCCCGTAGATGAAAGAACAAAAAAAACAATTCAAACAAAAATTCGCCGGCTTGCTGCTGAAAGCAGTCAGCTCGAAGATAACCTTGATGAAGTTCTATCTCTCTTCATCCATTTATTAATGGAATACTTTGAGGACGATAAATTAATTACGCTAGCTGGTAACACGATTACTGATTTTTATTTACAGTACAAAGATTTAGTGCGTGAAGATGGTGCATGTATTCCCAAGAAAGAAGTAATTAAATGGTTACTATGCTCCAAGATTCCAACTCGATTATCCACATCAATTCATAAGTATTCGTTAATGTATTGGATGCGACAGTTTAGTCGGCAACTTCCTTCAGCAGCAGATTGGTGGCTCCCTCGGATTACATCTGATGAAATTGTCTGGCCTTTAACATTAGCATTTGATTGGTTTTATGAGGGGTTTGAATTGCCACAAACACATATTCATAATCCTTTGTATGGAGATAAGGAAAAAGAAGATGACAGGTTAAAGCAAGATCTTCAAAATTCAATTCGTTGGAGAACAGGTAGGGGGTTACCTTCGTGGGGTGGGCTTGTCCAAAACATTAAGACAGTCATAGAGCATCATCCCTTTGATAGTCCCGTTAATAAATTTAGCTCTGAAGATTCTGAAGTGATCTTAGCTGTTTTTTTTGTGGCAAGATTCTCAACAGCTGTTTTTAAAGATATTCAAAAGCATTTTGGAAATGATTTCTTACGCGATGTATTAAGGTTTACGAGAAAACAAGATTACAGACTTAAAAAATTGCACGCCGGATTTGAAGATAAAATTCTCAGAGTATTAAGTCGTAATGCTCTAGGTTTTCATCCAAGTGATCTTGACGTGTTCTATGCTTCCGCTACCGAGCAATTATGGGATGAATATCGAAATGAGATCATGATGGGATGGCAATTAAACTACGATGCCTCAATTGAATCGTTAACGCGATCAAATATTAGAAGTCTGTGCAGTGATATTGGTTCAGTGACGCTTGCTGCGTATTACGCAGAATACAAACATAATGTTGCTCAGTTTTATCCTCCTGACTTTTTGAGACTTTTTCATGACGGTTTGGAATTAAAAGATAAGCAATGCGAGGTAGAAGAATTACAATTGTTTAAGGAGGACTTAGTTCGTTGTAATTTAGATGATAGGCTTGCTTGGTTATCTGACTGGAGTTTTGCAGTGTATCATTACCGTAGAGATGAGCACCAGACTGCTTATAAATACTTTAAGTCTGCATTCAATAGCGCGAAATATGCTGCTGGGAGGAGTCAGTATCTGCTTGTGAATCAATATATAGAATCGTGCGCTAAAAATGACGATCTGAAGGGATTTAAAAAAGGTATCGGGTGGGCTAATTATTTAGGAGTAGAAGTAAGATGGTACCGAGGGTTTGAATATCTAGAAAGCCATGAAGAGAAAGTGCGAGCTACTTTTGAGACAATGAAGAGAGCTAACTATTTAATTCTTTAGATGTAATTTTTACTGTGCATGCAAAAACTCTCGACAACTATAAAAAAATCCTGAAAATTGATTTTTTAATTTTGTTGTAAGATTAAGAGGTTAGCATGACGGCAATGAGTTTTGAAGATGCACTAAAATCATGTGGAAAACCCAAGCCATCAATTTTACTTGGTAATGGTTTTTCAATCGCTCAGTCAGCTGGAAAGTTTAGTTATTCAAATTTACGTGAAAAATGTCGCTTTGAAAGTAAGCCGTTAGAAGAGCTCTTTGTTAAGTTGGACACTAACGATTTTGAAGAGGTGCTTAGTCATATACAATCTGCATTATTGGTTGCAGAACATTATGATTTCAAAGAGATAGGTGAAAAACTGAAGACAGAAGCCAAGGCTCTTCGGGAAGGGCTAATTTCTGCTATCAAAGAAGTTCACCCCACAGATTATACTGCAATTGAAGATGGGGAAATAGAAAACTGTTCAGCATTTATTGATTTATTTTCAACTGTTTTTACTTTGAACTATGATTTGCTTTTATATTGGGTCAATCAAGCAAAGAAACCGCATCGTGATGGTTTTGGACTGGGCGATGTGGAAAATTTCTGTCGGCCATTTAGCCCTGATGGGCATTGCAGCATTTACAACTTACATGGCGGACTTCATCTTTTTAAAAAGTCACAAAAAGAAGTGGAAAAAGCTATTAGTAGTGGGGGAATGAACCTTATCGAAACTATTTCACATGTAGTTAACGAACGGGGACAGCTTCCAATCTTCGTCTCTGAAGGTTCGTCAGATGTTAAATTTGATACAATAATGACGAATAAGTATTTAAAGCATTGTTACATGAAGTTATGGAATCTTTCTGGCCCACTTTTTATCTATGGGCACTCAGCAGATAAACGTGATGAGCATATTTATAATGCAATCTTTAATGATAAGTCTGAAGTAGATAAGCTCTTTGTTTGTGTTCATGAGCCTGATAAGCAATTAGATCAAATTACTGAGATGCTGACTCCCTATATTGAGAGAAATTCTGCACGTTCTAAACAGCCTGTTTCTGTTGAATATGTTGATTCTGCTACGGTGCCAGTGTGGAAATAAAAGAATAAATGACGTAGGGAAAAACGCTTTATGTAGCTACTCCCTGATTAGAATCAGGCCAGAACTGTTGGAAGCGCGTCCAAAGCTGATTGCTTAAATTTCGATAGCCATCATGATGAGGATGATAAATTAGGACACGATGATGCTTTAGATCAAAAGGGATATCGTCAATAGATCTTGCGATTGGAATAACAACCTTACCTAGTGTATGAGCAATTCCTGTTTCATACATAACATTTGGGTTCTTAGTGGAAAAATCAGCTACGACTACTCGCGAGCAATAGATTAGTTCAAAAATATCTTGTATTATTGATGAGTTATTCCAAATATTGTCTGCTCTGTAACATTTTAGGTTCATGTATTCGGCGACACGTTGAATGGCATTGTATGTGTCTTGAAATTCAGGTGCAAAAGGCATCATTACTGAAATTAAATTAGAATCCAGTGGTTTTTCTGGGATATTAAATACCTGTGGAGCAAATGTTATGACTTGCTCTTGTGGAGCATTTTGCCCTTCCGTAGATACGAAATCAGAGGAATATAGTGTCACGCTGGGGGATCCTCTGTAATCAATGAGCTTAAGTCCCTTTTTGGAAAGAAGAATATTTACAGCCTCAATGGCCTTTTCGTGATTTTCAGTTGGAAGAGCCATAAAGTGTTCTTTGCTAACAAGCTCTTCGACTATGAGCCTGACCTTTTTACTTGGTAGGTCGTCGTGTGGCTCATCTTGACCTTCAATTTCCAGTAATGCGCTGTATACCCAGTTTCTTCGAGTCGAGCCATCATGAACATAGTCCAGATCAAGTGTAGTAAAGAATTCTGTCAGAAGTGATGAACTGCGGTAGGGGAAGAATGAATAAGGCTCATCACCGCATATCATCTTGGCCAATTTCATTAATACGCTTTTCCCAAGTTCCATTACTCCACTCCCCCCAGTTTCGTGTGCAATATAAGCTAATTAAATTTAGTCCCTTGATTTTCCATTATAGATTATAGATGATTAGATCAAGAGGTTAAAATGACAGACAACTTATATACCCTAGAAAAGGAACTCCCAGACGTAAAAGTTGAACGTCCCCATGTTGTACTCTTAGGTGCAGGGGCAAGTTACGCTGCGTTTCCAGAAGGGGACCGTAACGGCATTCGACTTCCAGTTATGGCGAACTTTGTAGATACATTAGGATTAAAAGAAGACTTGGTAAATGCTGGTATCAACGGGCCATTCAACGACTTTGAAGCACTTTATTCTGATATTCATATTCAGCAGCCAGACTTCGCTCGAAAGTTAGAAGAAAAAATTTATAATTACTTTTCACAGTTACAACTTCCAGATTCCCCGACAATTTATGATTACTTAATTCTTTCCCTTAGAGAAAAAGACGTTATCGCGACGTTTAACTGGGATCCGCTACTGCCACAAGCGGCTGTTAGGATTTCCAGCTTGAACTTAGGGATACGCATGCCTGAAATCTTATTTTTACATGGCAATGTTGGGATGAAACATTGTCCTAATTGTAAGAGCCAATTTCCTTTAGTTTTACCCTGTTGTCCCGGCTGTAGGACACACAAAGGGGAGCGATTTAAGCTTCTTTATCCCATTAAGAAGAAAAATTATTCAGCAAGTTCAGCGATTGAACGTCAATGGGGAAGATTAGAAGAGAAGTTGAAACAAGCACTGTTTGTTTCAATTTTTGGCTACGGAGCTCCCATTTCAGACATCGATGCGATTAATCAATTAAAGCAAGCATGGGGGGAGAAAGAAGATCGAAATCTTGAACAGTATGAATTGATTGATATTGCGGAAAGAGAAGAGGTCGAAAAGAGGTGGGAGCAGTTTATTCACACTCATCATTCTGAATATGTCACTGATTTTTTTGATAGTCGAATCGCAAGGCATCCCCGAAGAAGTTGCGAGAGTATGGTGGCTCAGTTTTTTATGAACCTTTGGCAAGACGAAACTTCACGGCCACCCATGTTTGCCACAGTAAACGAGCTTGCAGACTGGATGTATGAAAGGATTTCCTATGAATAGCGCATCTAAAAGAAAACTATTGTTGTTTTGCCATCAGAGCAAGACAGAGATCGTACTCACCAAGAATGATGCCAATAAGTTAGCAATGTCTTGGCTAGAGCGCCTTCATGATGCGCAAATGGGGCACTATATTTTATCTGAGAAGCAGCAGGGAATTGGTTCTGGACTTGGTTTCTTTTTGACTGTTTTTACTGTGATAATAACTGCACTTACTTTTTATCAGAATACTTCAGATGTGTATAAATGGTTCTTTGCAATACTCTGTTCATTTGCAACTATTTTATCCGCAATACAAAGTTTTTATCGACCAAGTCAGAGGTCAGAGATTCATCGTTCTCAGGCTTCTCGCTACGGAGCTTTAAAGAGAGATTTGGAGCTACTTTTAGCAAAAAAAGGCATCACTCCCACTGAATTTGTATCGCAATTGAATGAAATAAAGAAAGAATGGGATGCTGTGGCTGGCGAATCACCGCTTACAGATTTTGATACGTTGAAGGAAATAAAGAAAAAGAAAAAGCAACTTGCAGAAGATGACCTTGAACCTGTTAAGTTGATTTAGGTTGCTCATGCGTTTTATCCCAAATGGCCCTGACATTCCACTTAGCTTATTGAAGGCTCGTGATGAGAATCGAGTAATTTTTTTCTGTGGTGCAGGAGTTTCTCAAGCCTGCTCTGGCATATGCAGTTTTGAAGAATTGACTCAAAAAGTATTCGAGAAACTTCATGTGTCAAAAACTGATGGCATCTATACTTTAATTGAACGTATTAAGACTGTTGAAGAAGAGCACGGTGTTCATGGTTTGTTGTCTACGGATAGGATTTACCGAGAGCTTGAGCGTGAATTTGATCCGGCAGAAATAAAAAGTGCTTTTGTCGATGCTCTTTCGGACGATTCTTCGTCTAACTTGTCAGCACATGAAACACTTCTGAAGCTGGCAACAACAGATGATAACCGGGTACAGATTGTTACGACAAATTTTGATCGCTTTTTTAGTAGATGTGACCCCGATGTTCCAGTGTATCATCCTCCAAATATTGCAGGGCACGTTAATCCCAAAACTTTTCACGGGATATTGCACTTGCATGGCTGTCTTGACGTCGATCATAACTCTATTGAATCGCGAGATCTTATTTTGACTAGTGTCGACTTTGGCGCGGCATACTTAGCTGATGGCTGGGCAACACAGTTCTATAAGCAGCTCTTCAAAGATTATGTAATAGTTTTTGTCGGATATTCTGCAGAAGATGCCCCTGTAATGTATTTACTTGAAGCTTTGGGAGCGCAGCAAGGCAACTTCTTAGAGGCATATGCCTTTCATGACTCTTCTCAAGATGATCATTGGAATGCTAAAGGAATCACGTCGATTTCTTATTCTACAGATGAGGAACATAGAAATCTATGGGAAACACTTAAGAGGTGGGCAGTTAAAGTTTCTGAGCCTGAGAGATGGGCGAGTGAAACCCTGAAGCTAGCATGTTGTTCTCCTCGCATGCTGGAACCAATTCAGCGAGAACAAGTTGCTCTTTTTGTAAGTGACCTAGATGGAGCCAAAAAGTTTCTTGATTGTGACCCTTCCCCCTGTCCTGAATGGCTATGCGTTTTTAGTAGTAAGTATCGATTAAGAAAGACTGCTAGTTGGGATGAACGTGAAGCCGCTTCATCTCCTTATAGTAGCTATGGATTAGCTTCTGATCCAATTCCTCAAAATAAGAAGTCCAACAGTCAGATAAGAAATGGTGAATGGGGGTGGGACGCTTTTGAGCAAAGTTTTGACACTCATCAACGTCAAGCGCTCAATACCTTCTTTCAAGGGCATAACAATTTATCTTCAAGGGTTTGGGCACTTGCTAGATGGATGGCAAAGAACATTGATCATCCAATAACTGTCTGGTGGGCATCACAGCAACGTTCTGTGCATCCTGCAGTACAAGACATAATTTCGGATAGTCTTTATCGATCAGCTTCAGATGTACCGACTAACTTAGCTGAAGCGTGGTTTGATATTCTTGAAGCATGGCAAAATTCTTCTCGCATTTTGAATCGTGAGTTACATATGGTTGAGGGAGTGATCTCCAAGCATGGTTTGAGCACAGCCCTTCTCAGGGCATGGAAAAAGCTAACTCGTCCATTCATCTGTACCAAGACTTCTTTATACCCAGACCTTCCTCCGGGGTTTGATGATCTTCCACTATTGAGAAGAGACTTTTTGCGTTTTGAAATAAAATATGAAGATGAATATAGAACGCCTGCGGTTTGTGCCGAATGGCTTCCTGCAATTGTAGGTGCTTCTAAAGAAAACTTGCAAGAGGCAGTTAAACTTGAAGAACGTTTTGGTGATTATTTCAATCTTCGAAGGCTACCTCTTGTTGTCTCTAGTGAACGCGATCAACAAGGTAATTTTTTTCAAGGAAATTGTTTGAATGCTCAGCTTCTATGGTTCATTTCTCTTTTTGAGAAATTTATTGATAGCCATTTAGATTTGGCAAGAAAGGAAGCAAATTCGTGGAGAACGATTAATAATCCTTTGTTTGATCGGTTATGTATCTGGGCAGCAGCAAAAGGTAATTTTCTCTCTTCATCTGATAGTGTGGCTTTAATCTGTGGTTTATCTAGAGATGCATTTTGGGAGTACCAGCATGAGGCTGATTTGCTTTCAGCATTAAGAGAACGTTGGAGTGG
Source organism: Halodesulfovibrio sp. (assembly GCF_025210605.1). Lineage (NCBI taxonomy): Bacteria > Pseudomonadati > Thermodesulfobacteriota > Desulfovibrionia > Desulfovibrionales > Desulfovibrionaceae > Halodesulfovibrio > Halodesulfovibrio sp. The sequence continues at coordinate 166,283 of NZ_JAOARI010000031.1, forward strand.
CTATTCGTCTTCGATGATAAGAAGAATAGAGAATAAATTGCTTTTAGGGCCGAAGTTGCCTAGCCGCATAGCAAAAAACGAACAGCTAAATTATAAATCAACCACTATCTTAACTAGGTTGAATTATCTAAAAAAACATGGCTGCAAATTTACTTTCAATTTTGATGAGAAGAAAGAAGTATTGGTCAGCAATATGACCAACAAAGAGGAAGAAGTACTACCAAGCAGCCATGTTTCTCGAAGTGGCTTTATAAAAGTTGTGACAAATAAGGATGCTTCAGTATTTGTAAGTAAATCAAAGGAAGAAATTTTAAGAAAAGCTGAAGAAGCTCTTGATAAATATCCAGTTTATGGAGAGCGCGAAAATCCTTTTGCTGGATTAGTAGAAAACGACCCGGAAAAAGCGCTAGTTGTTTTGTGCTATGGATTAGAGCTTGGTGAGCTTCACCCGAGATTGTGGAAAACTTTTTTGGAACAAACGAGAAATGAGCCGCAGCTTATTCTTTTGATAAACACAGCTAAGCATTTAATGGCGGTACCAAAAGAGCTCCTATCTGAGATTTATTATGATATAGGTCTATGGTTTGAGTATGTTGCAAAGTTGTTCTTTAATGGCTCTTCAAAATTCTTTTTCGAATTTTGTGATTGGGCAGTCGAACTCCTTGATGATCTTTCAGCGGAGAACGCTTCTGCTGTTGTACGTGGCAGCCTTGAAATAGATTGGGCGACAGAGGCATTGAATTCTCTGGCAGGCAAGATTGCAAGAGCAGTCGTAGTGACTTTTGATTCTAAAAAGCCTGATCAATTTGGCAATGCTCTTCTGTGTTTTGAGAAACTTTTGAATGCCCCTGAAGACCATAAGCGCTTAGCGTTAGTTATGATTAGTCACCAGTTAAGGTATTTGTATCAGGAAGAAGCAGATTGGACAGAGAGGCATCTGCTTCCTATCTTAAGTTCAGGCGATCTAGATACAATTGATGCATTTTGGAGTGGTTATCTTTGGGAAGGTGGAATTCCTACTACAGATTTGTTTGTTAAAATTAAAACTTCACTCCTTGCATTTATAGGGCGCGATAAAGAGCTTCGTAGAAAATACAATGCGGCGATTGCTTACATTCTATTACATAAGTGGGAATGTACTTCTTCGCAAATTTCAAGTGATGACTTACGTAATGTGTTATTGAAAAACGATGATGGATTAAGAACTAGCATATTATCCCAAATAAGCGCTTGGGTTACCAGCGAAGATGACAATACAAGAATTTCTTGGGAATTAGCTTCAGTTCGCTTTTTTGAAGAAGTTTGGCCTAAACAATTGCGTATTCGCACTGCAAATACCACTGGGGCATTGTGTCGCATTCTTTTCTCAAGTGCCGAAACTGTTCGCCGGTTTTCACCTTACATTCTACCCTTACTTGGTAAGACAAATGAGCAGTATGATCGCTGGACTTATTTCCTTTCAGATAAAGATGAAATTTTTGATCAATATCCTGATGTGATATTAAAAGTTTTGGTTAGAACGCTTCCTGATACAACTGAAGTGTGGCCGTATGGGTTATACGATGTGCTCCAGAAACTAAAAGATACTGAAGTTGGTGGGGACAGAGAGTTTCAAGAAATAAAGCGAAAGTGGGATAACCGTTAGGAGGCGTATGTTTTCGAACCGAACTGCTGAGGATATGCTTGAAAAGGCTAAAAGAGAACTTGAGAAGTACCAACGTGGACATAGTGATGATGATCTTTTTAACTTATTCGTTTCTATTGCTCACATTGAAGATTATTTCCTCCAGCGTCCCTCTCGAAAAACAAAGAAGCTACGGACAAAAATGTGTGAGGAGTACTTTGGGAGTGACTTGTATAGCTGGATGAAGTTTGTTTCAAATAAGCAAAAGCATGCAAAAATAGAACGTAATGTAACTGCAATTGAAATGGATCAAACATTACGGGAAAGAGTCGGTTCTGGCTGTGTCGGTGGCGCAATGTTAAATGAACATGTTGTGAATGGCACTCCAGCACACGAAATAAGTTGCTCCCTTGGAGCATACAAACTTGATGTTCTTGCAAGGATGTTGATTTCGAAATGGGGTGAACTACTTGCAAGGTAATAGTGTTGGAAAGAATAAAAAAAGCCGCTCGATATCGAGCGGCTTTTTTTATTCTTTCCACTGATTTTTAATTTCAGCAAATTCGTCCTCTGAGAAACAAATTTCTTTCCACAAATGAATCGACGGCATTTCTTCAAAGTTCGGATTCTTTGAAAGAGAGAATGCAAGTGAAGCGGTTGATTGTCGAATGATCAATGCATCTTCAAAATTAATATGGCTTTTCATTAACGCGGTGTAATCACTAATATTATTAAGTGCATGATCTATTTTATTTATCTGGTCTTGAGTGAATGATATTTTTGCATGTAAATATTCAATCATTGAGAGAGGGAAAGCTATTTTTTGATCTTTTTGCCATAAGATGACGTTGATCAGTGAATTTAATAAGTTATGCTTTAAGGTGTTAGGCACTTTTTTACTTAACAAACATCGCTTGATAGCTCTGACTGCGTCATTGAAGATTCCTCGATCATTGGAAGATAAGTTTATTTCAATCTTTGAAGTGAGTTGACTTTCGTTATAACTACTATCGCTGATCACAGTAAGCAGTTCTAAGGATGTGATGTTGTGCAACTCCATGTCGTTTATCAATTCATGATAAGTCTTGTTAACAGTTAAGTGAGGGGCATTGCAGATTAATCTAGCTAGTGCTTGAATTAGTTGTTGAAATAAAATCTTACAACGCTTTGCATCTATGTTGGAAAGTAATATATCGTTGGTATTCAACCTGTTTTTATTCGATTTCCACAGGTTAAGGGCAGATGCGATAATAGAATTGAAGTTGTCTTGCGACCACTTAATGTTCTCAGAACTGTTTAGTAATTCTAATACGGCGCGTTCAGCTTCGGATTTTTGGAATTCAGCAAGAATGTATTTTTTTAGTTTCGGCTCTAGATCACAAGGGCACATACTCGTCAGAGAAGAATGATAAAGACCAGAATGCACAGGCCATTCTTCCTCATCATGTTGAGCGAATAAGTTGTTTCTGAACTGTGTTAGCTGTGCAGGCGTTAATAAATCTTGTTCATAAAATATGAAAAGTTTTAAGCAAGCAGTTTTTCTAGTTGATTCTACAGTTGAGGTGAGGTCGCTAAGTAAAAGTTTTATTGTCTCGTTTTTGTGAGATATTATTTCTCTTGGCACTGTCATCTTATTGATTCTTTCGAAATAGTAAACGACTGGGTCTACAAGTTCAGAAGATAATAGTGGATGTGTTGTATCTAAATTAGGAAACAGAATAAGTGTATTGAAATGATCTATAAGTTCTTTATCAGAACATGATGTAATTAGTCTCTTGGTAAGTTTTCCAAGATTACTAAATGCAACTTGGATTTTGAAATCTGCTCTAAAAATTTCATCCAATATTGCAATAATTTTTGCCCTGTCGCTAGGATTAGACTTTACGCATAAGTGGGAAAGAATCTCAGGAATAACATTCGCCAGACGTCTAAAGTAGGTATCCTCAAGCGCGGAGTCTGCATTAGAAAGTTGTTTAAAAATTTCTTTCAAATGGCAAGTCGTCTGTTGAATTGCTAAAGATATAAACGAGGTATTATAGGTTAGAAGTGTTTTTCTATCCCAGACAGAATCAACTGCTTTATCCTCAGCAAGTCTGATTAGAGTAATCAATGTCCAATAAGGTGAAGAGGTGCTTATCACTTTTAATGAATTAACCATCGTGTCCTTGTAAAGACTAGTTCCATAGATTCTTGCTGTCCCTACCGTTTTTTCGATCATTTTTACAAAGTTAAAGCCAGAAATTAATTTTTCATCATAGTTTTTGTAATGTGTTTGAGTGGAGTATGTTCCAATGTCGAAAGTCGGCTTAGGAACGCCATTATGTTGAAAGTTTTTTTCTGACTGTGTTTGTAATTTTAATAGATCGAATTCTAGCCAAGGATCACATGAAAATTGCTTAAGTTCATTCTGTCTTATAAGTTCTCTTTTGTTTTCAAGAGTGTTTTTGTGTGACTTCCACTGATCGACTAATGAGTTCCATTCGATATTAGCCGAAGAAAGTTCATGATCTTTGTCGCTAAATAATTTTTCCCACGCTTCTTCGGGTGGTAGCTCATCCTTAGGAGCGAAGTGAAAGAGAGGCTCAGAATCTGGCTCAGTTAATTTTTCATTGTCCCATTTCATAAATGTGAAGTTTTTAAATTGGGCTAGTTCTTTTTGGGGGACGGTATATTTAGTCGTAGTGTACCTAAGACCGCTTTCCACATATCGAGTATGTAAAATTAACCAGCTTTCAAGGGATAGTAGTGAAATGTTAATTGATGATTGTAAGTTAAGAGATGATCTAACTTTCTTAAGTGTGTTCTCAAGTATTGCCAATGCAATCTCAGGCTCTCCAATTTCAGCATGAAGACTAGCTCGTTTAGCTTCAAATGCTGGTAAGGAAGGGCTTTCATCCCATTGATCTAATTTTTTTTTAGCGTCAGAAAAGTCAAGATTAAAAAGCGAGGTTAAGATTTCCTCATAGCTGAATTCTTCTTGTTGTTCTAATGTTAACATTTCAAAATTTTGAGAAATTTTTTCTTTGATTTTTTCAAGTTTATCGTGAGCCCCCTCTTCTCTGTAGTATCTAAGTAATGATAATTGAAGATTGAAATAATATTTTTTTAAATCAGTTATGCATTGTTTGGGTGCGCTTTTTTCAAATTCATTATTTAGTATTTGTGCCAAAGATGTTTGTTCCAAAACATATTCAATGAATTTAGCATGATCATCAAAGATTGGGAGTAGAGATTGTTCAATTCGCCAAGTATATTCATGACAAAAAAGAAAAATTTTAATCGGTTCAATTTCTGTAAATTTATGATGATGGAATGAGTAAGCCCACTCAAATGTGCTACGAAGGCATTCTTTACGTTGAGATTCAGGTATAATAACCCAGCCGGGATATTCTTTTCTATCCTGCTCCCAACGAGCAGATGCAACTTCTATTTGTTGTTTTATGTCTTGATCTCCCCGAAATGGCTGAACTAAGGAAAATGGCCAATCGAGTGGTGGATTGTTAAGAGCTCGTTTTGATAGAAAGTCAATAAATAACCCAAGGCCATTAGAGTGTGACCCATTTATATTTTTACATAGATTCATGTTAACGACATGAATATTTTTTTTTGTCAGAAGAGCAAGTTGGGCTGGAGTGAAGTCAAATATGCCTACAAGATAAATTTTTGGAGCATTTTCTTTTAGATTGTCACGAATCCAGCCAATCCAAGAAAGAAAATTGGGATCATCACCAGAAAAGCCAATTAAGCACAAGGTGTTTTCAAGTAAGGATTGCTGCACTGTATTAACAAAAGGTGCAAATTTGTTTGGATAGCTACGGTAATCTTCTTCGGTAATTATGAATGGCCTTGTTGACGGAAAGCTACCGTGAAGCTTTATTATCCGTGGTTTTGATGCAAAAATAAGGTCTTGCTGGGTCAAAACGATATCGTACTTTCTCGAGAGGACGTTCTCGCAGGCTCGTTCAAGCAACGTGTCATAATTGGTTGTAAAAACATCTGTCCAAGGTAATTTTAGTAATTTTTCATGTAGCTTGGACGGGGTTCTCTTTTTGTCTGGAATATTATCAAGTAATAGTTGGTCAAGTGCCGGACGATTATGTGCTGCCTCAACTTCTTCTGCAAGTTTAAGCACATTTAGATATTTGAGATGGGAGGAGCTGTCACCATGGGCTTTTTCATAAAAAATATCAGCAAGTTGATTCCAACTAGGAAAATTTTGTTCAGTTCCAGCATGCGGGGTTGTATTAATACTGAAGCCCGCTCCCACCATTACTGATGCATGACCATTTCGTAATCTCTCTGCAATTTCTTGAAGCGGTGGGAGTAGTTCTATTTCTATTTCTAATTGCGGCATGTTATTTTCACCTATACATCGTTTTTCAGAAATATATAGTGAATAATAGCAGAAACGTATATGTAAAAACGTCTCATTACTTTGGTTCATGATGCGTTTTTTTGTGGAAATTAGCTTTTGCTTTTTAGTAGATCTTTAAACTCACTAAGTGGTTGTCCCGTTTGTGTGACAATCCAATAGTCCCACCCATTTTTAGAGCTTCCTACAACGAAACCTGCTGTAGATGAGATTGATTTGAAAGGCAGATCTTTTGTTGTAATTAATTTTCCATTATCTGTTTTTCTTAAATTTCCTTTAAGTTCCGCTTCTTTTCTTTGCCTAAGTGCTTCATTTGACATTGAGTCTTTCGTTCCTTCTACTATTGATCCTGCACAAAGGATTATCGATTTTTTAGTGTAAAAACGGGCTGTTGCATTGTTTTTGCGTGTCGTGATGGGAATAAAGCAAGGAGCCTTGTGTTGCAGGTTCTGTCCGACAATTGCAACAATCGTTGATTGAATTGTTTTGTCATCAGCTTCTGCAGCATCAAGTGCGTTTAAGGCAGCATTAAGTTGGAGAATCATGGGATTTGTATAGATGTTTTTATCTATATTGCTGAATGAAATATCTTCTTGCTTAAAGATATTCCCTTTACCAGTGAGAAGCCAGTTGGTGTCTATATTGTAATAAGTGGACCAGTTGGCAATACACATTGCTTTTGGCTGCCGTCCTTGATTTATGTACATGGACAGCGCTGGTCCAGATATACCCCCAGCCTTTGCAAATTCAGCATCTGAGACGTTAAGTGCTGTAATTGCTTCTCTGATTCTAAAAGAAAGAGTCTTTTTTTTCATATTTATAAAAGGGTTAGCGTTGTCGTTGTGATATTAACTTTCATGAATGTTTTTACATTTAAAAAGCATTTTAAGCAAAACCGTGATGTCTAACCAACATTTAACCGTTAACTTTCTGAGTAGAATTATAGTTTGTTTAACGTCCCTCAAACGTTGTTATTCTAAGACAACAGCAAACTATAATTCTACTCAGAAAGTTAGCTAGGAGGAAAAGGATAGTGCAATTTAACAAATCGAAAGAAGCAGATTGTGCATTGAACCGAAAAAAATGTTCACCCATGATATTTGGTATATCTATCTATTAAATATGAAAAAGTGTGCATTATTTTCTAAAGTTCTTGTGCTGAGAACAGGTTGTTTTAATCAACCAGCGCCACACTTAAGGCGTTGGTTGGTAGAATGGCCCCTCTTTATTAGCCAATCTGAGCTTAGCACAGGGGCTAACAAAATGGTCTCTATGATTTCAAAATCGTCAGTATTGAAAGATTGTGAATAGGAGATGGTATGTCTAAGTCAGAAGAATTTATAGAAGCATATTATGTCGTTCTACTAGCATTTTTTGAGAAGTATAAAAAAGCTATGGGGCAGGGGCAACCTGTGCCAGATTTTCCTAGCTTTGTGCTAAGAGCAGAGGTGTGGTCAGCCGTGTTTAAGCAGTCAGCGCCAAGAGTTGAGTATTTGAGCCACTTATTAATAGAATGGCCTTCTTTTGTGAGCCGAGCAGAACTTGGCACAGGAGCATACAAAATGATTTCAAAGTCAGCTATAATCAAAGCTGACGGGTCGGGAGAAGGGCCGCGTGTGAGAATTAAGATAGGTAATGCCGTTTGGTACCCAACTGCTTACTTGCTTGAATATTTAGAAGATAAGAAGCGAATGAAGGTAATTATTTCAGACAAGTTTGATACGAAGAAATAAAAAAAAGAGCCGGGCAACCCGGCTCCTTTTTTATTTAGTGTTCGTCAAATGAAAGGAACCCATTGTATTTGCTGTACCCTCCAGTTGAGCCTTCTAGAAGCATTTCAGCTATTGGCAAATAGTAATCCATTGTGATTCTTACATCACTGTGTCCTAACTGACTGCTAACTATTGCGATATCATATTTTGCAACTAACATGTTAACCGCACACATTGATCTTAATGTATGGAATGTTGCTCGCGTTTGATTGTCTTCCACATGCTCGTTGATTTTTAGCTTTCTACAGATGTTAGTGAATTTTCCTGAAGCTGAAGTTGTTGTAATATGTCCTGTTCTTCCTTTTCCGGGGAAAATATATCTAGAATTTTGTTGTAGCCTACGCTCAAAAATATGTAGTAATCTAGCTGGAAAGCGGATGGTTCTAGGTCCAGTTTTTCCTTTTGGTATGTAGAGGATTTGTCGCTCAATGTCCCTAAGGTCAGCCTTTTGGATTACCACAAGTTCGCTGACCCTCATGCCTGTATTAAGAGCGACCTCTATGAGATCTACATATAGTTGCCCAGAGAGAGCCGCAAGTTCAAAGATGGCATCAAGGTCATCATCGCGAAGTATTCGTCGGTTACCCTTTTCTACTTTGAAAAAAAGGCTTGCACCGGAATATCTATTAGGGACTAATGGGTTCTCACCTTCAAACATTTTTCTGTGCGGATACTCATCACTTGCTGGTGTAACGATACAGTAATTCAGCAAGCTTCGAAGTCTTCCTAGTATTTCATTGCTAGTTGATTTTGAAAGTTTGTTAGAGCGACGAGAATTTAGATTCTTTCGTAGTAATTGTTTTTTCTCAAGCTCTTTTCTGAAAGCTAAGATTCTTTTGTGCGTTAGGCTGTTCAGTTGTAGATCACCCAAATGAGGTATGATATGATTTAGCATAACTGAGTTGTAACTTGTGATTGTGGAATTTTTTTTATCGCTATCAACTGCCCATTGTAAAAAGTCTTTTGCCGCCTTTTTTACGGTTACGCGTGTCGCCTGTTCTTCTGCAATGCTATCAAGTAACTTTCTTTTATCTTCTTTCCGTTTTTGTTTCTTCGCTTCTCTGAGCTCTTTTACGCTCTGTGCCCCTTCTCCTAGTTTGATATTTCTTTTGAGAATTTTCTGAATTCGAAGTGCCTCTTCAAAAGTCATTCCTTCACTGAGCCAGCCAAGACCATGATCTGTGACTTTACCATCGATTCTTAGTCTGAGAATTAAGTACATGTCTTTCTTTCGACTGCCGGGTGCTACTTTTCTTGTAAGGTGAATTCGATAGTAAATTCCTGGAAAATCAGAACTATGTCTTTTGGACATGTGATGCTCCTGTCCCATCATTTGTCCCTCAATGTGTCTATGTTATGCCTTGCTTAGCGAAAGAGCTTTTATACTAACACATTGTTTTATAAGGGTTTCTATGTGATGAGAACAGAACTCATACCCTGTTCTTTTTTTATGCAAAAAAAGCCGGAGAGCATACGCTCTCCGGCTGGAACTGCATTGTTGCGCTTGGCTAAGCGCTGACCACAAGATGCATTAACTAGTAAGAGTACTGGAAGCCGATTGCAGCTTTGAATACAGCTTCTTCACCAGAAACAGATTTGTAATCTGGGTTCAAGTAGCCGAGTTCAACGATAGCTGCGAGGTTTTCGTACATCTGCCAGTTGGTGTCAAAGTTGAATTCCCAAGCACGGTCTTCGTCAGTTGGGAAAGTGTTAACAAGGCTTGAGCCTGAGTAATCAGAAGTACCCTGCATCCATGCAACTTTAAAGTCGTGAGTTACGTTCTCGATGAAAGAGATGTCTGTTGCGCCGAGAACTACACCCATTGTACCGATACCGGAAGTAGTAAATGCGTTATCTGTGGTGTCGAAGAAGCCACCGTCAGTACCGAGGTTGGTAAGAGCAAGACCACCAGCAGAAATTTCTGGCATGAGTTCGCCGTCGCCTGTGAGGCTGTCGTCATCACCGGAGGAGTACCAGAGATCGAGAGTAGGAGTCCAAGTTTCTAATTTGTAGTCACCGTGGAGGAGTACGTAGAAGCCACTCTGGTCACGGCTGTTAGGGTTAGCAGCGCCAACTGCCATGTCAGAACCATCAGACCAGCCCCAAACGAAGTCTAAGGCGAGGTTGAGGTTTTCTAAGTTATTAGACTTAGCAGAAACACCTAACCACCATGCATCACGGTCAGCAGTAGCAGTGATTACTGGACCAACAGTTGAGTTAACGTCAGCATTGCGGCCGATTGCGCCGTAAGTGATGTAAGGAACGATAGTAACAGGTTCGAAGTTCAAACCAGCGATGATTGTGAATACATCGTATTTAGTGTTGCTTGTAGGTGTAGTTCTTGGAGAGTAGTTTTCAGTGTCAGCTGCACGAGCCCAAGCTGCTACTACGTTGAACTGATCTGTGAAAGCGTAGTTAGCTACGATAGCTGCTACGTCATCATCAAGAACAGGGTTGTTGTTAGCAAGGGAAGGAAGTGCCAAACCCTGGATACCCATACGCAACTGGAGTTCAGTATGAGGAACCTGGTAGTCAAGGTAGAGACGTTTGGTCTCAACGTTAACGCCGTCAGCGCCGATTGCGCCGCCGCTTCCGCGACCTACTGTAGCTGGGTCACCCCAAGTGATAGTACCAACTTCAAGGTAGTAAACACCTTTCAGTGATTCGTTAGCAATGATGTCGATTTTGGTACGCAGACGCTGGATAGCGTTGAAGTAGTCACCGTTGTTAGAAGCTTTTGGATCAGGGTTGTCCAGCCACTGGAAAGCCATGTCGAGTGTACCGGAAGCCTTAAATTCGGTAGCTGAACTTGTAACAACAGCGCCGAGCACCATAGTACAAGCAAGCATCAGGATAATAATGCGTTTCATGTGTAAAAATCCTTCTTTCTTTAAAACTGCTAAAAGATTGTGGTCAGCAATCCTTTGAGATTGTGGTCAATAATCCCAACGCAGGTCTGAAGTTGTTGTAGCGTGAAAAAAGTAATAGGCACAAGTTTTTTTTCATTATTTTAAGTAATTATAACGCCGCTCTAATGTCTCAAGCCTGACTTTGCGGGGCTTTGCGTAGGTAAAAAAAATTATACGGAGCTAGAATTGGGAGGCGGTAGCAGATGATTGCCCTTGGCATTTTGGGTACAATAATAATGCAACAGCACTGCTTAATTTATGTCATGCAATGTGCAGAGGATGTAGTGAGAAAGAGCTGGTTGCGAAGTGGCAGCATACTATGGTGATTTTTTGTTCAGGTGCTAATCTCTTACAGGCTACATAGTATTAGTTCGAAAAAAATGAGTGGTTGATAAAAAAATGCTTGCGGGGATTTTTGAAATTGCGTAGAAGCTTTTTCGCTTGAGAGAAACAGCTTTTAACAAATGCGAATGCATTTGAAAAAAATGTTGACTCCTTGAGCAGAGTGCACTAGTCAGTGTTTCTCATATCGGGCGGTTAGCTCAGTTGGGAGAGCATCGGCCTTACAAGCCGAGGGTCACAAGTTCGAGCCTTGTACCGCCCACCATCCTGCGGAGCCGTAGTTAAGTCGGTTATAACGCCGGCCTGTCACGCCGGAGGCCGCGAGTTCG